>CABSGW010000050.1 GCA_902477365.1 uncultured Prevotellaceae bacterium | reverse complement strand
TACGGTGGAACAGAAAATGGCTACGCTACACGCTGCCCGGCGTGTCGGAATGTCGCTGTGCAGTGGTGGTATCATCGGTATGGGCGAAACCATGGAGCAACGTGTTGAATTGGCTTTTAAATTGAAAGAGCTGGAAGTGGCGTCTATTCCTCTTAATCTGTTGAACCCCATACCCGGAACCCCCTTGGAGGCACAGCCGCCTTTGACCGAGGAAGAAGTGCTTCGGACGGTAGCCGTGTTCCGTTTCATTCATCCGACAGCCAATTTACGTTTTGCCGGTGGACGTTCGCTTTTGTCCGAGGATACTTTACGGCGCGCCTTATACATCGGCGTTAATTCGGCAATTGTGGGAGATTTGTTGACCACATTGGGGTCGAAGGTGGCAGAAGACAAAGAACGGGTGTTGTCCGTAGGATATACATTACCAGACTTGTATGACCGGTTGCATTTGTGGCATCCCTATACTTCGACAACCGATCCGCTACCGGTCTATAAGGTGGAACGTGCAGAGGGGGCTACCATCACGTTGAGTGACGGACGTGAATTGGTTGAGGGCATGTCTTCCTGGTGGTGTGCCGTGCATGGATATAACCATCCGGTCCTTAATCAGGCAGTGCGCGAACAGACTGAGCGTATGGCCCATGTGATGTTTGGTGGTTTGACACACGATCCTGCCATACGGCTGTCGCGTTTGCTTTTATCCATTCTTCCTCCTGGAATGCAGAAGATTTTTTATGCGGATTCAGGGTCGGTCGCTGTTGAAGTGGCTATGAAAATGGCAGTACAGTATCAGTATGCAGCGGGTTTTCCTGAGAAACAGAATTTTGTTACCATACGTTCCGGCTATCATGGCGATACGTGGAATGCCATGTCTGTTTGCGATCCGGTTACGGGTATGCATGGCTTGTTTGGCAGTGCGCTTCCGGTACGTCACTTTGTACCTGCGCCAAAGTCACGTTTTGGCGGGGAGTGGAATCCTGCCGATATGATGCCTCTGCGTGAAGTGTTGGAGAAGCATGGGCGTGAACTGGCCGCCTTGATTCTTGAACCGGTGGTACAAGGGGCAGGCGGCATGTATTTTTATCATCCGAACTATTTGCGTGAGGCCGAAAAGCTTTGTCGTTTACACGGTGTGCTGCTCTTGTTTGACGAGATTGCAACCGGGTTTGGGCGAACAGGCAAACTGTTTGCGTGGGAACATGCGGGAGTGGTGCCCGATGTGATGTGTTTGGGTAAGGCACTGACAGGAGGTTATATGACGTTGTCGGCTGTAGCAACGACAAACCGGGTGGCTGATGTTATTTCGGGGAATATACCTGGTGTTTTCATGCACGGACCTACTTTTATGGGTAATCCGCTGGCGTGTGCTGTGGCATGTGCTTCTGTTGAATTGCTGCTTGCTTCGGGGTGGAAAGAGCGTGTGCGGAACATCGAAAGACAGTTGCTTCGGGAATTAGCTCCGGCCGCCTCGTTACCCCAGGTGGCCGATGTGCGTGTGCTGGGTGCGATTGGTGTTATCGAAACCCGTAAGCCTGTGGATATGGCTCGGATGCAGCAACGCTTTGTGCAAGAGGGTATTTGGGTACGGCCTTTCGGGCGTTTGGTTTATCTGATGCCGCCGTTTATCATAACCCCGAGCCAGCTCACCCGTTTAACGGCGGGTGTAGTAAAAGTGGTGGCTGATGACATGTGTTACCAAAATAATAGATGACTGTTGGATGGAAAGAATTCAGTATTTACAACATAGATTGCAACGGTTGGAGGATTCCGGCGACTTGCGCTGTTTGCCGCATGGAGTAAACGATGGACGTGAAGTGATAGGAACGGCGGGAGGCCGCATGTTGAATCTCTCGTCTAACGATTATTTGGGCCTATCAAATAATGACGACCTGTATGCCGGGTTTTGGGAGACATGTTCGGCGCGTGACTTGCAGTTCAGTGCCTCTTCTTCGCGTTTGCTTACGGGAAACTATCCTGCTCATCAACGGTTGGAATCACTGTTGGCTCAGCGGTTTGGTACAGAGGCTGCTTTGGTCTTTAA
Organism: uncultured Prevotellaceae bacterium; assembly: GCA_902477365.1. GTDB lineage: Bacteria > Bacteroidota > Bacteroidia > Bacteroidales > Bacteroidaceae > Alloprevotella. The sequence continues at coordinate 10,973 of CABSGW010000050.1, read as the reverse complement.
TAGCGGTTATCATGCCAATACGGGTATCTTACCGGCAATATGCGATGCTCGGACATTGATTCTGGCCGATAAGCTGGTACATGCTAGTTTGATAGACGGTATCCGCTTGTCGGATGCGCGTGCCGTTCGTTTCCGGCATAACGATTGGGAGCAGTTGGAACGTTTGGTGGGGCAATATAGCCGAGAGTATGAGCGGATTGTTGTTGTGGTGGAAAGTATATACAGCATGGACGGGGATACTGCAGACTTGGCTAGGCTGGTAGGTCTTCGACGGAGCTATCCGAATGTCTGGTTATATGTGGACGAGGCGCATGCTTTTGGCGTATATGGAGCCAACGGACTGGGATATGCCGAGGTTTGCGGCTGTATGGGTGAGATTGATTTCCTGGTAGGGACATTTGGCAAGACCATAGCTTCAGTAGGTGCTTATGTGGCGTGCCGTAAAATAGTACGCGATTATTTGGTGAACCGTATGCGCACTTTTATTTTTACAACCGCGCTCCCACCTTTGAATATCGCCTGGACCTCTTTTGTTGTGGAACGGTTGGAACAGTTTGAAGACCGTCGTTTGGCACTGGCCCGTGTGTCGGCCTGTCTGCGTGGCGGATTGGAAAAGAAAGGGTACACATGTACCTCGTCCAGTCATATTGTGCCTTGGGTGGTAGGCAGTAGCGAGGATGCGGTACAACGTGCCGAACTATTGCAGAAAAAAGGCTTTTATGTATTGCCGGTACGCCCTCCGACAGTACCCCAAGGGGCTGCACGTCTTCGCTTTTCGTTGACGGCAGACATGCAAAGGGCGGATATAGATCGATTACTCACTTTAATACCTTCTCGAACGTTATGAAGCAAATGTTTTTACATCAAGCCGGTACATCGTGTTTAACGGTATTTTTTGCAGGATGGGGGATGGACAAAACGCCCTTTCAGGCATATTGTTTCAAGCAGGATGTATTGTTGTGTTATGATTATAGCGATTTGAATTTTGATACGTCCTTGTTGGCCGGTTACGAGCGTCTGCGTGTTGTGGCTTGGTCTATGGGGGTTTGGGTTGCGGCATGGATGATGTTGCAACATCCCGAATGGCCGGTAAGGAAACGTGTTGCGGTGAATGGGACGTTGTTCCCGGTTGATGCGTTACGAGGGATTCCTCCTGCCGTATTCAGCGGAACTTTGTCCGGTTTGTCAGCATCAACATTGGTTAAGTTTAGGCGCAGAATGTGTGGTACGGCTAGCGCTTATGCGGATTTTGAGAAGTTAGCTCCGCGTCGTGAATTGGAGAGTTTGCGTGACGAGTTGTATCAACTGGAAGGTTTTTATCGCGCTGCAAGCAAAAATGGTTTTGGATTGTGGGACGAAGTTTATGTGGGTACGTCAGACTTGATCTTTCCCACGGCTAACCAGATGCGTGCATGGAGTGAAGGATTGGCTGTACACCTCAGGAGTTTTGAAGGGGCGCATTATAACGCTTCTCTGTTGGAGCAATTACTTTGTAAAAAGCATGGATAAGAGATTAATAGCGGATCGTTTTGCCCGTGCTTTGCCAACGTATGACAAGCAGGCTGTGGTGCAGAAACAGGTGGCTATCACGTTGGTTGATTGTTTGGCCGATTCGGTTGGGGAGGGTAGTCGTGTCGTAGAACTGGGTTGTGGAACAGGGCTTTATTCACGTTTGTTACTCGAGCGGTTGAAGCCGTCAGTGTTGTGGTTGAACGACTTGGCACCGGAATCCGAGCAATATGTTGCTCCGTTGTTGGGAGAGAATGTGTGGTTTGTGCACGGTGATGCCGAACAATTTGTTATTCCTAGTGGCATGGATGTGATTACGGCATGTTCCGTCTTGCAATGGTTTGATGATGTTCCCCGCTTTTTTCGTCGTTGTGCCAATGCTCTTTCCGCGGGCGGGATATTGGCTTTGAGTACTTATCTACCTGGGACACTGCCCGAATTGGCCCATTTGACAGGACAGGGATTGGATTATGTAAAATCAGAAGATATTTTGGCAATGCTGTATTCGGATTTTGACGTAGTGGTGCAACAGAATGAAACGATAACCGCTGCTTTTCCGACTCCGATGCATGTCTTGCATCATTTAAAGCAAACCGGTGTAACGGGTACGGGCGGTTTAGGATGGACGCCGCATCGTTTGGCGATCTTTTGTGCGGAGTATAAACGTTTGTATAGTAATTCAGACGGCAATGTTTCGTTGACTTATAAGCCGTTTTATGTAGTGGCAACAAAAAAAGAAGTATGAAAGAAAATTGTTATTTTGTGAGTGGGGTCGATACTGATTCCGGAAAGAGTTATGTGACCGGCTGGTTGGCTCGTACATGGATGCAGCACGGTCAGCGGGTTATTACACAGAAGTTGGTTCAGACTGGCAATGTGGGTTTTTCCGAAGATATAGCATTACATCGCCGCATCATGGGGTGTGGCTTGTTGGCTGAGGATCATAGTAAACTCACGATGCCCGAGATTTATTCTTATCCTTGTTCTCCTCATTTGGCGGCATATATCGACAAACGGCCTCTAGATTTCGAAAAGATTGATCGTGCAACGGCGGAACTCTGTAATCGTTTTGATGTTGTGTTGCTGGAAGGAGCCGGCGGACTGATGGTTCCTTTAACCGATGATTGTTTGACGATTGACTTTGTTGTACAACGGAATTATCCGTTGATATTCGTGACGTCCGGGAAGCTGGGCAGTATAAATCATACATTACTCAGTCTGGAGGCTGTGGTACGCCGTAATATCCATTTGCATGCCGTATGTTATAACCTTTATCCTACATTATCCGATACTACTATCCAGGAAGATACACAATGTTATTTACGGCGTTATATACAGCGTCATTTTCCCGACACACACTTTTGGACAACGCCGGTACTTGAGAAATAAAGTAAACAGTGTGTGGATGTTATTATAAACGAACGCGAGTGAATCAATGATTCACTCGCGTTCGTTTTGTTTTTAAAGAGGCTATTAAGCGTTCGTTCTTTTCTCTTTGATACGAGCTTTCTTACCGGTCAATTTACGCAGGTAATACAATTTCGCACGACGTACTTTACCAACTTTATTTACTTCGATATTGTCGATGTTCGGAGAGTCGATCGGGAAGATACGTTCAACACCAACAGTTCCTGACATCTTGCGGACAGTAAAACGTTTTTTGTCTTGGTGACCGGAGATTTTGATCACAACACCACGGTAGAGCTGGATACGCTCTTTGTTACCCTCAACGATTTTGTAAGCTACAGTGATGGTATCACCTGCTTTGAATTTGGGGAATTCTTTGCCGGTAGCAAACGCTTTCTCAGCAACTTTAATTAAGTCTTCCATTTTTTATAATTAAATTGATTGTCCGTCCCGACGCAACATAACAGGGAACTCTGCATCCTGCCAGCGATTACGCGGAAAGCGGTGCAAAGGAACAAAAAAAAGTTGAAATGACAAAGGAATTACGCTCCTTTTATTGTGCAAAAGGCTATAATAGTAGCTGTTAGCAAATGTTTATTCAAAATAGAAAGAGAGAGTGACCATTTTGGCCGAAGCACTGTTCACCGACTCCGTAAAAATAAGTTTGCTCTTGTCAATGAGCTGGTCACGGTTCTTGTTGAGTAAGTCGGCTAGTCCGAAACTGAATTTCAATTCGGGTATCAGTTTGAAGAACGGGAGATAGAAGTCACATCCCATTGCTACTTCTACATAACAATCCATCTTGTTTAAAAGCAGATTTCCTTGCTTCTTGGTGGTCAGGTCATATACCGGATTTAATCCGGCAAGCACATAAGGGCGGTAGTTGTTGAAACGGGGCGCACTGATCTTTATACTGACGGGCAAGGAGATAAATGTGGATTTGATATCCTGTGTTTCGGTTTTTCCGCTCACTTGTTCCCGGAACGCAATGTGTTTGCTTCCGAAACACATGGACGGTACCATGCGTAGGGCAAAATAGGTGTTGAGTCGCCATTCACCCAAAACACCCACCGTGAATCCTATATCATCGCGGTCATTGGTAGCGAACCATTGTTGTCCGGTTTGTGGGTCAATGTATCCATTGTTTTCCAGACTGAGCGACTGGCTGTGAATGCCGAACGTAAATCCATAATGAAACTTTCTCAGGTCGATGTACGGCCTGTTCTGAATGGTACGCTCTTGTCCGCATACAGGCAAGACGAGGCATAACCAAAGAATGCTCCATAAGATTCTTTTCATTCGTGTATGTATGATCTTTTTTAAAACGCCAGATACCGTTTTTTATTGTGCCGGCATTCTGTTTATACGTATGCAAAGATAGTTGATTACACCGGAAATAGAAATGATCTGTTTGTTATTTTAACGTGTAACGCAATACTTCTTGTTCTTATTTAGATCTTCTACAAATAAATCATAAATTCGCACAAAGCCCTCTTTCGTATCTAAAAATGGCGTATATTTGCTGTCCGAAATAGGAACATATTAACAACTTAAATTGAACGAAAAATGGCTTATGTAATTAGTGACGATTGCGTTGCATGTGGCAGCTGTATTGACGAATGTCCTGCAGGAGCAATCTCTGAAGGTGAAAAGTATTCAATCTCTCCCGATGCATGTGTTGATTGTGGTACATGTGCAGACGTTTGTCCGTCGGGTGCTATTGCTCCGGGTAACTAATTCTTCGGCTTGCAAAGCAAAAAATAAAAGGATGTCCTCCGCAAGGGCATCCTTTTTTATATGTTGTATGTCGTTACAGTCCGATAAAATTGTAACTTTGCAATCAACGAACAACTCTAATCATTAAAAATATAAATCATGGCAAAAGCACCTGAATTCAAGTATGCTCCTATGTTCCAGTTGGGCAAGGACGATACCTCGTATTACTTGCTGACGAAAGACTATGTCTCAGTGGGTGAATTTGAAGGAAAACCGATTTTGAAAATTCAGCCTGAAGGCTTAACGGCGATGGCGAATGCTGCTTTTCGGGATGTTTCGTTCTTGTTGAGACGTGCACATAACGAGCAAGTGGCTAAAATATTGACCGATCCCGAGGCCAGCGACAACGACAAGTATGTGGCGCTGACTTTCTTGCGGAATGCTGAGATTTCGGCAAAAGGTAAATTACCCCTTTGCCAAGACACGGGAACGGCTATTGTGCATGGCGAGAAAGGCCAGCAAGTATGGACCGGTTTCTGCGACGAAGAGGCTTTAGCCAAGGGAGTATATAAAACCTATACGGAAGAAAATCTGCGTTACAGCCAGAATGCGCCGCTTACCATGTATGACGAGGTGAATACCAAGTGTAACCTGCCTGCACAGATTGACATTGAAGCGACAGAAGGTATGGAGTACCATTTCCTCTGTGTTACAAAAGGTGGCGGTTCGGCCAATAAAACCTATTTGTATCAGGAAACGAAAGCGTTATTGAATCCCGATACATTGATTCCGTTTATGATCGAGAAGATGAAGAGCCTCGGCACCGCAGCTTGTCCTCCTTATCATATCGCTTTTGTCATTGGTGGAACTTCTGCCGAAAAGAATCTGCTGACCGTGAAACTGGCTTCAACCCACTATTACGACAACCTGCCTACAACGGGCGATGAAACCGGTCGTGCTTTCCGTGATGTGGAACTGGAAAAACGCATCTTGGAAGAAGCGCACAAGATAGGCTTGGGTGCACAGTTTGGCGGTAAGTACCTGGCTCATGATATTCGTATTGTACGCCTCCCACGCCATGGAGCGTCTTGTCCGGTGGGATTGGGTGTAAGCTGCTCGGCCGACCGTAATATTAAATGTAAAATCAATAAAGACGGTATTTGGATTGAGAAGATGGATGACAATCCCGGCAGCTTGATTCCGGAAGCTTTGCGTGAGTCGGGCGAAGGTGACGCCGTTCGCATTGACCTGAACCGTCCGATGGCCGAAGTGTTGCAGGAGTTAAGTAAATATCCGGTAGCAACGCGTCTCAGCCTGAATGGTACAATCATTGTAGGACGCGACATTGCCCACGCTAAAATAAAAGAGCGTCTGGATGCCGGCGAGCCGATGCCTGAATATTTGAAGAACCATCCTATTTATTATGCCGGTCCGGCCAAAACGCCCGAAGGGCTGGCTTGCGGCTCGATGGGGCCCACTACGGCGGGACGTATGGATTCCTATGTAGACTTGTTCCAAAGCCATGGTGGCAGTCTGATTATGTTGGCTAAAGGAAATCGTAGCCAGCAAGTGACCGATGCCTGCCAGAAACATGGTGGATTCTATTTGGGTTCAATAGGTGGTCCTGCCGCTATTCTGGCTCAGAACAACATCAAGAGTATTGAGTGCGTGGAATATCCGGAGTTGGGTATGGAGGCTATATGGAAGATTGAAGTGGAAGATTTTCCGGCGTTCATCTTGGTTGACGACAAAGGAAACGATTTCTTTAAACAGATTCAGCCTTGGTGTCCGGGATGTGCCAAATAAAAGGTACACATCCTTTTAAGTACATGAAATTAAAAAACCATGACAAATCAATGTCATGGTTTTTTGTATCTATTGAATCCGTAATCAGCTTAGTCCCACAATCTCGCCATTGACGTAATCAATGTGCAGTGCCTGTGGTGCTTTGGACAAGCCGGGCATGCGCATGATGTCTCCCGCAATGGCAACGATCATTTCTGCACCGGTGTTGATGACGAGGTCTTTTATTTCAAAGTCGAAACCTTCAACGGCTCCGTACCGTTTGGCATCGGCCGAGAACGAGAATTGTGTTTTGGCGATACATACCGGATAATGGCCGATACCCATCGCCTCAATCAACTTCAGGCGGTTGCGTGCGGCAGCGGCAAAGGTGACGTTTGCCGCGCCGTAAAGGCGTTTGGCCACCTTTTCAATCTTGGTCTGAACCGTGTCTTCGTCCGCATAGGTTAATTGTAACGGTTTGGACGGGTTTTCCTGGATGGTACGCACCACGAGTTCTGCCATCTCAACAGCTCCTTCGCCACCTTCGGCATACGCGTTGTTGATGACAAAGCCTACGTGGAGTGTCTCTTCGCAATGGGTGCGTAACAAAGCCATCTCCTCGTTTGTGTCGGTTGCAAACCGGTTGAAGACAACCAGTACGGTTTGTCCGAACGATTGCAGGTTGCGCACATGTTTGTCCAGGTTTGCCAGTCCCGTGCGCAGGCCTTCCAGGTTAGGTTCCTTGATGGCATCCAGACTCACACCGCCGTGCATTTTCAGTCCCTGTGCTGTGGCCACGATAACCGTCAGTTTGGGTTGCAATCCACTTTTGCGGCAAAGAATATTGTAGAATTTTTCAGCACCCAGATCCGCTCCGAACCCAGCCTCGGTGATGGCATATTCACCGTAGGTCATTGCCATCTTAGTGGCAAACAATGAGTTGCATCCGTGAGCAATGTTGGCGAACGGCCCTCCGTGCACAAAAGCCGGTGTATGTTCGGTTGTCTGCACCAGATTGGGCGAAAGTGCATCCTTCAGCAATACGACGATAGAACCGGCAACACCCAGGTCTTTCACCGTGAAAGGTTTCCCTTCGAAGGTGTATCCCAGCAGGATGTTCTCGATACGGCGACGCAGGTCGTCCATGTCGCTGGCCAGGCAGAGGATTGCCATGATTTCGGAAGCCGGGGTAATGTCGAACCCGGCTTGTTGTGTCACGCCGTTGGTGCGTGGGCCTAGTCCTGTAACGATGCTACGCAACGAACGGTCGTTTACGTCGATAACACGACGCCACAAAATCTCTTTCAGTCCGAAGCCTGTTCCCTGGTTTTGGTAGATGTAGTTGTCCAACAGCGCCGAAATCATGTTGTGGGCCGATGTGATGGCATGAAAGTCACCCGTAAAATGCAGGTTGATGCGTTCCATGGGCAGCACTTGCGCGTATCCGCCTCCGGCTGCTCCTCCCTTGATGCCAAAACAGGGGCCTAGCGACGGTTCGCGTAAGGCAACGATGGCTTTTTTCCCGATTTTGTTCAGACCCAGCGCCAAACCAATAGAGACGGTGGTTTTTCCAATGCCGGCTTTGGTGGCGGTAATGGCTGTAACCAGAATCAGGTTGCTTTGTTTGGCACGTTCTTCGTCTATCAGATCAAGGGGCATTTTGGCAATATGGTGTCCGTAGGGTTCAATGCGGTCAGGTGCTACGCCTATGCTTTCTGCCACTTCATTGATGTTCTTCAGTTGGATGCTTTGTGCAATTTCAATGTCTGTTTTCATGCGCGAAGGAGTTTATGAGTGTATTTATTAGGTGAATATTCAGAAGGTCTTTGGACGGGATAATACCGTATAGCAACGGACTGGGCATCTCGTTCGGACGAACTGCGCTGTGCGGACAGACGGACTGGGCATCCCGTGTCCGGTGTTGCGCTTGGCTGTGATTAACGTTTTTGTTTGAAGAAGGTACGCATCAGCTCGCCGGCCTCTTCTTCGAGCAGGCCGCTTACTACTTCCGTGCGTGGATGTAACGCCTGGGGAGCGTACACCGTGAAACCCCGTTTGGGGTCGGATGCTCCATAAACCAGACGGCCCAGCTGGGCCCAGCCTAGTGCGCCGGCACACATTACGCAAGGCTCAACCGTGACATAGAGGGTACATTCGTTCAGGTATTTGCCTCCCAGCGCATTGGCGGCAGCTGTGACGGCTTGCATCTCGGCGTGCGCCGTTGCGTCGTTCAGCGTTTCGGTCAGGTTGTGGGCACGTGCCAGAATCCGGTCGCGGCAAACCACAATTGCGCCCACCGGAACTTCACCGGCTTTGAAGGCTTGCCGGGCTTCGTCCAGTGCTTTACGCATGTAAAGGGTGTCGTCTGTCATCTTCTTTTGTTTGCTACAAAGATACCATTTTTTCTGAATAAGTATGGTTGGCTGCCGGGCTTTACCCGGTCTTTTTTTGTACCTTTGCTTCCATGGCACAGCATAATGAGTTGGGACGTATGGGCGAGGAGGCTGCTGCCCGGTATCTGATGTTTCACGATTATTCCATACGGGATTTGAATTGGCACTGCGGACACTGGGAGCTGGACATCGTTGCCGAACGTTATGGCGAACTGGTTGTGGTAGAGGTGAAATCGCGTAGTAGTGAACGGTACGGTACACCGGTTGAGGCCGTTGACGAAGAGAAGAAACGCCACCTCTCGCGGGCTGCCGATGTGTATATGCGTTATTATAAGCTGGACATGCCGGTGCGTTTTGACATCATAGCCGTGACGGGCGTTCCCCCGGCGTGCCGGATTGAACATATACGGAATGCCTTCCGTCCTTTGTTGTGGGACGAGCATTTGCAGAAACCTTGATGAGTGATGAATATAGAACAAGTAAGACAATATTGTCTGCAGATAAAAGGAAGTACGGAGTCGATGCCGTTTGACGATACTTCCTTGGTGATGAAGGTGATGGATAAAATGTTCATCTTGATTAGTCTGGATCCGAATAACCGTATTGCGGTGAAGTGCGATCCTGACTATGCCTTGACGCTTCGTGAACAGTACGAAGGCATAGAACCGGCGTACCATTTTAACAAGAAGTATTGGAATCAGGTTTATTTGGACCGCGATGTGAACGATGAGCTGGTGTGCCGGCTGATAGATCACTCGGTGGAAGAGATTCTAAAGAAGATGACCCGTAAGCAGCGTGCAGCGTATGAAGCCTTGTGAATTGCCGCCCTCGTTTTATCATCGGCATGTAGCCGAGACCGATTCGACCAGCCGCGAGGTGCGTGCACTGCTTCAGGAAGCGGGGGATGACAAACCTTTTTTGGTGCTTTCGGCAGGTTTTCAGACGGCCGGACGCGGGCAACGTGGAAATTCGTGGGAGTCGGCCCGCGATGAAAACCTGTTGTTTAGTGTATTGGCCCGTCCCGTGTTTCTGCCTGCCGCCCAACAGTTTTATTTGTCGTGCGTCGCTTCGTTGGCCGTCCGCGATGCTTTGGCTTTGTATGCAGAGGACGTTTGCGTAAAGTGGCCGAACGATGTTTACCTGTGTGGCCGTAAGGTGTGCGGCATTCTGATTGAATGCGATTTGGCGGGTAACATGTTGGAACGGGTCTGTATGGGAATTGGTATCAATGTCAATCAGACCGAGTTTCTTAGTGATGCTCCCAATCCGGTTTCGTTGCGGCAGGTGCTGCAAAAAACGGTGGCAGTGGACGAATTGTTCTGTACCGTGTTACGTCTTATTGAGGGTAATTATGGCCTTCTGAAACAAGGGCGGGGAGACGAATTGCTGGCGCGTTACAGGCAGTTGTTGTTCCGGCGTGAGGGTATGTATGACTATCGCGACGGGCAGGGGGAATTTCGGGCCGAAATTGTCTCTGTTGATCCGGACGGGCATTTGCAGCTTCGCGACGAGCAGGGGTGTATGCGCCGCTATGCTTTTAAGGAAGTGAAGTTTGTTTTTCCCCGTTTTTCATTGAGTTGAACGTATGGCTTCACTACTTCGTTCTCCCATCTTGCGCATTGCCCTGCCGGCGATTGTATCCAACATCACTGTTCCCTTGTTGGGATTGGTGGATGTAGCCATTGTGGGCCATTTGGGAGATGCGGCTTATATAGGCGCTATTGCTGTAGGCGGAATGCTTTTCAATCTGATTTATTGGTCGTTTGTTTTCTTGCGTATGGGTACAAGCGGCTTGACAGCACAGGCTTACGGACGTGGTGACGGGGCCGAAATCACTCGTTTGCTGTTGCGCTCGTTGGTGGTAGGCGTGGGAGTGGCCCTGTTGCTCATCTTGCTGCAACGTCCGCTGGTTGATGTGGCTTTCCGTTTTGTGACGGCAACGCCCGAGGTGGAACGGCTGGCCCGTCTCTATTTCGGCATTTGTGTGTGGGGAGCGCCGGCTGTACTGGGACTGTATGGTTTCACAGGATGGTATATCGGCATGCAGAACTCCCGTTACCCGATGCTGATAGCCATTGGCCAGAACATCGTGAACATTGCGGCTAGCGTCTTGTTGGTGTTTGGACTTGGTATGCAGGTAGAGGGGGTTGCCTGGGGTACGGT
>CABSGW010000049.1 GCA_902477365.1 uncultured Prevotellaceae bacterium | reverse complement strand
GCTGTTCCTTATGTTCGAAGGTACTTTTGTACTAGGTGATTATCCGATGCAGGGCATTGAATGGCTGGTAGGAACTTTCGGCAGTTTTGTAGCAACTTACATGAATGACGGTCCACTGAAAGATATGATTGTAGACGGTATCATAGGTGGCGTGGGAAGTGTCATTGTGTTTCTGCCCAACATATTGATATTATATTGCTTTATCTCGTTACTTGAGGACTCAGGTTACATGGCTCGTGCCGCATTTATCATGGACAAAGTGATGCACAAGATGGGATTGCATGGTAAGTCATTCATCCCTATGATTATGGGCTTTGGCTGTAATGTCCCCGCCGTAATGGCTTCGCGTACCATCGAAAGCCCTAAAAGCAGATTGGTTACGATGCTCGTCACCCCCTTAATGTCGTGCAGTGCCCGGTTACCCATCTACATTGTTTTTATCGGAGCTTTTTTTCCGAAACATGCGAGTCTGGTCATGTTGAGTCTCTACTCATTAGGGATTTTGTTGGCCGTACTGATGGCTCGTCTGTTCAGCCGTTTCCTGCTCAAGGGAGACAATCTTCCTTTTGTCATGGAACTACCCCCTTATCGTATTCCGACCAGCAAGTCCATCTTACGCCACACGTGGGAGAAAGGACAACAATATCTGCGGAAAATGGGCGGCATCATCATGATCAGCAGTATCATTATCTGGTTCTTAGGTTATTATCCCCGTCCCGAGATAAACGAAACACATCAGCAGCAACAAGAAAACTCCTACATAGGACGTATAGGACGTGCCATAGAACCCACCATCGCACCGTTAGGTTTTGACTGGAAAATGGGTATCGGCATTCTGTCTGGTGTGGGGGCAAAAGAGTTGGTTGTAAGTACGCTTGGAGTAATTTATGCCGGCGACCGTGCTGACGAAGCCGAAAGTATAGAAGAAGATACACACCTGCAACACGTGCTGGCCCAAACCATCATGCCGGCAGCGGCACTGGCCTATTTGGTTTTTGCCCTCATCTACTTCCCTTGTATCGCTACTATTGCGGCTATCAAGAATGAGTCAGGGCAATGGAAATGGGCGCTTTTCACAGCATTCTATACTACTGCATTGGCTTGGGTTTGTGCTTTCCTGACCTTCCATATAGCCTCGCTCTTCATGGGATAGCCTATACACTGTCATTTCATTGGAGCAGAGCGTAGCGATTATAAAACAAGGCTACGCTCTGCATTGGTTTTAACAGGAACATTTCCGCATCTCTAAACAGCATTCATTCAAAGAACCATCCAACTATGAACATTGAGGAATTTAGAACATATTGCCTTTCATTCAAAGGAGTAAGAGAGAAAATGCCCTTTCCGAATGTACCTGACAAATATAGTCGTGACGTACTATGCTTTTACATTGGTAGTAAATGGTTTTGTTACTGTAATATTGAGGTTTTTGACTTTTGTTGCCTGAAATGCAAACCAGACAAAAATCTAGAACTGCAGGCAACCTACCTAGGCATAAGACCCGGATGGCACATGAATAAACGTCACTGGATCAGTGTTTATTTCAACCAAGATGTACCCGACGAAACAATCAAAGAACTCGTACAACAATCTTACGACATTGTCTACCATTCTTTGTCAAAAAAGGAAAAAACACTAATTGATAAATCCGCACACTAAAACCATGATAGAAATAAAGACATACACTGAATCGGACAAGGACCAGATCATTGCACTTGTCTTGCATTGCCAAAACGACGGTACACGGCCCTTGGTAAGCGTGGAAGACCAACCCGAACTGCTCCACATAACAGAAAACTACATACAAGACGGAGGAAACTTTTGGGTAGCTAAAGAAAACGGTAAAGTAGCCGGTACCATCGGTCTGATGAATAAAGGAAATGGTTTGGGCATTTTGAAAAAGTTTTTTGTATACGAAGCATATAGAGGTAAACCACATTATTTGGGACGCCAACTATACACAATCCTTGAAGAGTTTGCAAAAGCACATCACTTTAAAACCATTATTCTAGATACGCCCAAAAACACAGAAAGGGCACACTTATTTTATGAGAAAGCCGGATTCAAAAAAATAAAAAAAGAACATCTTCCCATCACATACGATTATCCGTATGACGACTGTGATTTTTTTCTTTTAAGTTTGTAAGACTTGTAAACAGTTCATATATTTCAAACCAATAAAAATCCGTGATCAGAAATTCAGAAAGAGATATAGTCTGAGTCTTATAGGGATATTCCCATCATAAAATAGGGAATATCCCTATAAGACTTTCATAAAAAAACAGCATCTTTGCAGATATAGAGATTATTAACCCTCTAAAAACAGCAACGATGAAACGACTTTTTCTATCTTTTATAATTGCAATGGGCTTGTCCCTTCCCGGACTGGCCATTGATTACAACGAAGCACAGCGACAAGCATGGTTCTTAACCGACAAAATGGCTTATGAACTGAATTTAACTGAAGAACAATGTAACCGTGCTTACGAGATAAATCTTGACTACCTATTGAATGTATCATCAGCCAATGATGTATATGGTACTTGGTGGGGGTATAGAAATGCCGATTTCCGATTTGTGCTGTTTGATTGGCAATACACCCGTTTCCTATCTACAGCCTATTTTTATAGACCAGTACGGTGGTTGAACGTTGGATGGCATTGGAACTGCCACGATCATTATCGTCGTGATTATTATTATTTTAACAGGCCTGTCATTGTGAATGTATACAGAGGAAGAAGAGCGGTTGCTCATCACCGAAATTATCGGAGTCCCTATCGTAACATGACATTCCGTTCTGGAAACGGTTTACGCGACAGGCACTATCGAAACAATCCGCCTCGCAGAGAGAATAGCAGACCCGACAACCATAGTTCAGGCAGTTTTCATATGCGTTCTGATGGAAAAATGGAATGGCAAAACCGTCCTAACAATTCACAACAGCCACACCGGAATAATGGGGATCGACCCACACGTCAAGAATCCAATACCAACCGTCCTCCCGTTCATAATGCATCTGACAGACCTCAACGGACTTTAAACCAGACAAGAAATGGGCAAAGTGAAAAACGTGTGGAATACAACAGAAGTAACGAAGAAAAAAAAACGCAATCTAAGCAGGACTTCTTAAACCAGTCACGCAGAACAAGAGAAAGCTCCACACGAGTAACGGTAAAAAACAGAGAACAACAAGAAACACGTCCTACGCGCAGTCAGCCCAATCAGACAGTCCGTAAACGCGAAAGCTCTACCCGGTCACACAACACACAACAACGCTCCACACCAACACGCCAAAAACAAGAAAAACGTACCCGATAAAACGATATTAAGCGTCTGTCAACCTATGAGATCCATGGTAGACAGACGCTTATTTTAAACACCTTCAATCATACCTTCTGCACGGAACTTTGTAATCAAAGTTTGTACATCAGAAATAATCACATCTAATGAAGCATCGTATTGACTAATCAAACAGTCAATCCAATCTTGTTCTGTAAAATCTCGTTCAACAAATGTCTCCCATAAACAAGAAGCAGTCTCGTTCAACACCACGACTTTATTGAAATTAATATGCTCTAAACCTTGCGCAACGATAATCTTCTCTCCACATACCGTACGTAGTTCAAACCCTTTTGCTATTCTCATCTGATTGTTTTTTATGTATTTGTATAGGAAATATCTTCAGCCAAATTCTATGATAGAAAGCTAACAGAAAACGACGAAACGGAGACAAATGCATCCAACAAAAAGAGTAGAAACGCCATTTCCGTCCACTGGTTAAATAAGGAGCCTTCTTATTTTTACGATAAAAGCCGATAGCTTTACCCAAAACATCTTCGATCGAACATATTTCCGTATGACAGTTTCCATCACCTTGCAATACAAAATGTTCATCTTGTATATCTATGACACGGTGAAGCACGTAGTAACGTTTCTCTATAAAAGCCAAAATGACATCACCTATCCTTACTTGTAAAGCATTCTTTAAGATCACCTCATCCCTTCCACTTTCCAAGAACGGACGCATACTATTCCCTTTTATATAAAAAACGACCTCCTTACCCTCCTTTAACAAGAGTTCAACCTGAGCAAAGAAGACCGTATTCGGAACCAGAATCTTTTCCATTACATCACCATTGAATGACATATACAAGCAGCATCAAGATTTGGAAGACACTCCAAATGATATAATGGTACTTGCTTTATTACTTCTTCCACAGTCTTACAGATTTCATCATAAGAAACCTTGTCCCAAATCATCGTAGAACAAGCGGCCAATAAGGAAGGATAAGCTGCTACTATACTGTCCTTTACAATCCGATTACAGCGTGCCTGCGATAAACGCACAATAGCACCACATGGAACGGACTTATTTTTATAACAGGGAGTTTTACCGCTCCAAGGAGTTCCATAGACAACTAACCTACCATCCACAATACGCAATACCGGATTATCATCATTCAGCAATTCAATCTGTGGAAAAGCCTCCTTCCACAACCGAGCATGTGTACTTTTACCTGTTCCGCTACGCCCTAAGAACAACAAACCTTTCCCTTCGCACACAATAGTTGATGCATGTACCAACAATACTGATTTACTTGTCGCAGAAAAAGCAAATGCAATCATCAAAGCATTATTAAGTCCTAAGAAACGCTGACTATCATTTCCTTTCAATCCTATTTGTATGTACTTAAAATTAGTTGTAGCCCTCATACTGCAACAATGGAAATGATGATAATCCATTATCTTAAATACATACTCATCCTTTCCTTTATAAACCTGTACTAGAATACTTCCACAATCAAAAGTCCCTATATATTCAGGTAATTGAAATATATCTGATTCCAACGTCCAGATACTTGCTGAAAACAAACAAGTATCCATAAATCTCAAACAACGGAAAGGCTCGTAAGATACCAACAACAACGTATCAATAGCATCCTCTGCTATTTCCAATTGTATCGGGCAATCCGCTATACAATAGCACAGTCGCTGCATGAAAATTATTCCAAAGTCTCTTGCTGCGAAGCGGGAAGTGTTCCGCTATTATTATCAAACACTTCACCCACCCATTCAAAACGAAAACGGGAAGCAGGCAATACTTCAATCTTCATATTCTTTCTTGCCAAATACCGATTACGTACTTTCAAGAATTTCTTTTCCAACCGTTTTTTTCTCTTATTGAAGAACAGCACATTCACACGGTCTCCTTGTCCCATCTCACGTGACATATAATTCTTTAATTGCGCACTATATTTAGCACGCTCAAGCAGAAATTTAGTTTTATGCTGTATCTGCGCCCCTTCTATCAACTGAATCTCCGTTATATAGATCGTTGAATCCGTAAAACTCTTAAAATGAATCGCTTATGCCAGCAAACAAGAATGCCTGAATCCGTAAAACTCTCAGAAACTCCAAACATGTAGACTTTCTCTTTTCCTTTGGCCGAAACTGCGATGGAAGCAACAAAGCACACTATCAGAAGAAGGAACGAACGGATTTTCATTTTATTTGTATTCATCAGCATAAACATCTTACTATATTGCAAGGGACAAATGTACGTCTTTTTTTTGACAATAAACCTACCAACTACCAGAAAAGGCGTATCAGAAGAAAGAAATCCGATACCTCCTTTTTCTAGCCTAAATAGGATTTTAATAATTTATTGTTTGTATCGCTCCGTAAATGCCGGATGGCTTTCTCCCGAATTTGGCGAACACGCTCTCTAGTCAATTTCAGTTTAATTCCAATTTCTTCCAACGTCATTTCCGGCTGTCCTATTCCAAAACTCATTTTAAGGATGGCACTTTCACGTTCCGGCAAAGTAGATAACGCACGTTCTATTTCACACACTAAAGATTCATTCACCAAACTTCGGTCGGTAGACATTCCCTCACCTGTCATTACATCCAACATGCAATTACCATCGTCATCGCCAAACGGTGCGTCCATAGAGACATGCCGTCCGTTTCCTTTCATCGCATCCCTCAACTTATCGACAGGCAGATCAAAAGCATCGGCCACCTCTTCCGAAGACGGTCTTCTCTCATATGTCTGTTCAAATTCGTTATAAAATTTATTGATTTTACTCAGCGCACTCACCTGGTTCAACGGCATACGCACCAAACGGCTTTGTTCTGCCAAAGCCTGCAAAATGGACTGACGTACCCACCACACGGCATAACTAATAAATTTAAATCCTCTTGTTTCATCAAATTTATCAGCTGCACGAATCAGCCCCAAATTCCCCTCGTTGATCAAGTCGGGCAAAGAAAGTCCCTGATTTTGATACTGCTTAGCTACTGATACCACGAAACGCAGATTTGCGCGTGTCAAACGTTCCAACGCCTCACGGTCTCCCTTACGAATACGCTGAGCCAGTTCCACTTCTTGCTCTACGGTCAACAATTCTTCACGCCCTATCTCTTGCAGATATTTCTCCAATGATGCGCTCTCGCGGTTGGTAATACTTTTCGATATCTTTAACTGTCTCATCGCTTCACTCCTTTTTCTAATTCAAAAATACACACCTTTTCCCCAATAAACAAAATTTTTAGGAGAAAAAAGACAGGCAGTACCGGAATTTGTTCCAGACCGCCTGCCTGTCTCTACAGAGTCTATAATTTTATTTTTTCCCTTTAGGCTCTTCCAGTACAACCGTAAAGGCCTTATAGATACCGCTTTTCGTCTTTGCCTGAATCCACAGCACACGGTCGCGACTCATATTGGCTTTTCTCACCTCTTCGTCAAAATCATTTTTACTATGCATTTCACGATCGTTCACCTTCAAGATGATCAGGCCCTTTGTTATGCCAGCTTCCATCATTTTTCCACGTTTCAGTGCTGTTACTTCCAGTCCATAAGGCAAGTTCAATTCTTTTTTCAACTGGGCACTTACCGGCTGCAGAGCCACGCCCATATCGTTCAAATCAACCTCTTTCACCACACTGGTTGTTCCTTGTGCATTACGCAAAGTTACTTTTTTGGTTATTTTCTTCTTATCACGCAACAATGTGATCTCTACCACATCGCCCGGACGATGTTTATTCAGTCTTTCCTGCATCTCAGCCATCTTGGCGATGGATTTGCCTTCAACGGCTATCACCACATCTCCCTTCTCAAATCCGGCTTCTTTCGCAGCACCGTCACTGGACACTTCACTGATGTAGACGCCATCGACCGTACCCAAATCCACTTCATTCCCTTTCTCCTTTTCTATATCCAAGTAATTCGATACGTCCAGACCGGCAATACCCAATACGGCACGTTGTACGGTTCCGAACTCCTTCAAATCGGCCACAACCTTTGTCATAATGGCTGTAGGAATGGCAAAACCGTATCCCGAATACGAACCAGTCTGCGAATAAAGCATGGCATTGATGCCCACCAGCTCACCACGCGTGTTCACCAAGGCTCCACCGGAATTTCCTTGATTGATAGCCGCATCCGTCTGAATAAAGGCTTCAATATCATTTGCATGCAACGAACGTGCTTTCGCACTCACAATTCCGGCCGTCACCGTGGATGTCAGGTTAAACGGATTACCTACCGCCAACACCCATTCTCCCAGTTTGAGCGCCTCACTGCTTCCCACCGTTATTGCGGGGAAGTTATCGCCTTCTATTTTAATCAAGGCCAAATCCGTCGCTTTATCCAATCCGATAATACGCGCCTTAAACTCACGGTTATCGTTCAACTTCACATTCAGTTCGTCAGCACCTTCCACCACGTGGTTATTGGTTACGATATAACCGTCTTTCGAAATGATCACTCCTGATCCTGAAGCCTGGCGTTTCGGAGTTTGGATTTGACGACGTTGTGTACCGCCACCTCCCCGGCCAAAGAAATCGCCGAAGAAATCCTCAAAAGGATCGCGCACCTCAACCGTCTCCGTACGTCCGTTCTGAGTCACCTTTATATATACAACAGAGTTTACAGCCTTTTCAGCAGCATAGGTCAAATCTACAGGCTGACCTGGTGTTGATACGACCGGAGCTTGTTCTGCCGGCTGCTTTTGCGAACATGCTGCCAAAGAAGTTGTTGTCACTCCCATTCCCAGAATAAAAGCAGCAAACCCAACATTCATTTTACTGATATTTCTCATACTTGTCATACTTATAATGTTATGTTTCGAGTGATGCAAAAGTAATGCCATGTCCCTGAAAAAAGAAAGTTTCAATCGGCTTTTCTTATTCAGTTTGCCAACTTTTAACTTTGAAAGCTAACGGATTAACAGCGATTAAAAAGCACTTCTGCCTTTTTTACATTCCTTTACCTGTCGTTTTGTCAGTTTCTGCATCGTCAATCTCCAAACCCATCTTCCGCATCAAAAAACAAGCATTCATGTTTTTTGCCACCCCAGACTGCATTTTATATGTAAATGTCAGGCTATCCCCTGCCATATCGGCTTCGAAACAAGTATTTTCCATATCGTCCGGAAAATGTGCGGTTAATGTAGCCAACAGCAAATCGTGCGTAGCAATCACTCCGTTAGTCTTCAACTCCATCAAACGTTTTACCAGTGCCAACGATCCTTTTTGTTTGTCAATAGAATTCGTGCCTTTCAATATCTCATCCAAGATGATAAATACTTCCTCACCCTGTTCCAAGCGGTTCAACATATATTTCAACCGTTTCAGCTCGGCAAAGAAATACGATTCATTATTTGCCAACGAATCGGAGGTACGCAAACTTGTGATCAACTTGGCCGGATAAAAACTCATTTGTTCACACAAAACGGGTGCTCCTACTGCGGCCAACAGATAATTGACGCCCAAGGTACGCAAATAAGTACTCTTTCCTGCCATGTTTGCTCCCGTCACAACCATGAAATAAGGTCGATGCGGTTGCAACACATCGTTAGGCACACACACGTCACGCCCCATCAATGGGTGCTTCATCTGTTTGATGCACAAACGGAATGGCTGTGCCTCTACAGACGGGTAACGTGCTTCCGGATTATTATAAGCATACGTACCCAAAGAACAAAGCGCATCTACCTCGCCAACTACTTCCAACCAAGCAGCCAACTCCTTTCCGTACAGCCGACGCCAGGTTTCAATACGGACAGCCTGGCGCAACTGCCACATATACAACCCGTCCAACACAGCCGAAACCAACACATTACCTCTTTTATCCAGTGTGTCCAAATAAGTGGCTAACTGGGACACTGCTACCGAAGCGATAGTCCCGTCAACTCTAAGACGCTGTCTCAACCCATCCCAATACACACTGCGCTCAGCCCCTTCTGCGAACCATACTTCAGAACGCTCTATCAACTTCAGCTGCTCAGTTTGTGTTTTCAACATATTCAGGACACGTTCATAGTCCACTTGCATCAAAGTGATACGGCGTTGAAAAAACAAACTTCCAAACAAGAACAAGACGAAACCACCAAAAGCCAGACTACCGGGCAAATAACCCAGCAATGCACTCACTATCAAAATAAGGTTCACAACCGGAACACCCACAATCAACCCCTTTACAAGCCAGCGTCCGCAAAAGGCATCCGCTCCCTGCAACCAGGCGTTGATCACTTTTACGGCATCGGGATTCTCACTGCGCAACAAGCCGTTTATCCGGAATTGTTCCCTAAAGTCTGGCTTTCCGGACAGCAACCGTACACATTCCTGCCTCATTTCAATATCCTCCTGTCGGAGCAGGGGATTTTGCAGCCAGTCGGCCAATCTCATTCCCCCTAAACAGGTACATGTGCGGTTCAGATACTGATACAGGGAATGTTTACCAAAAACGTCCAGGTCAAAGCTATAATCATGTGACGGGTCTTGCCACTCCTTACCGTCAGCAAACGAACTAAAATCCAGTTCCAGGGCTTTCAGTTCATCCTGATACACACGTATCGAGGCTTCCAGCCACGACCTACGTTCAAACAGCCTGCTATGTCTTTTAATTAAAACGACGAAAGGCACACACGCCAACAGCCCCACAACCAGCAACCAACCTCCCCCCACATGCCTACACAGGTAAAGTCCAACCAACAGACAGACAAACCATATCACCCTCACAGTACTAATCAACCTGATTTTCCGGGTAACATCAGCCAATTCATGCACACACGCATCCAAACAACGCTCGTAACGGGTTCGGACAGCACATCTATTTTCTTCTTCCATACTACAAATATAAGAAAAGTACTTTATTTTCTACACGTTCATTCCGCTTTATTTCATCTAAACACATCGCAAACGGCATTCGTTCTCCGCATCCAGTACAAAGCAAAGGCGAGACGTAGCCGTCATTTTGAACTGCCCATCTCGTTGCAACAAACTGCCCAGTCCGTTGTAACGAGAAGCCGTGTCCGTTCAATCTGGACAAACCGTCAGGCATCACCACCTGTTTTTTCCAATACCCTTTCAACAGCTATTTGCATCTGCCCATTCCCCAATTCCGCGTACCCACCAAGCAGCAAAAAACTTTTCTCTCAAATATTGCCGTCATCACCCTGCATTAAAACAGCTTTTTGCGTATATTTGTCCCGTCTAATTTTGAACTATTAAACATGAAAATCCATTCCTTGATACTGGCTGGAGGATTACTCTTACCTTCAATGCTACCGGCAACATCCCTTGCCCCGTACAACTTGTATACCCAGCAAACAACGACTGACAATACAGTGACAAAAGATTACGAAACACGTGTCAGCCAACTCCAAGCACCTGCTTATTTCTCCATTTTCAAAAAAGACTTGACAGCAGACCAGCGGAAAGCCTTGCAATTTCTATATGCCTACATGCCGTTGCCCGACCTTACCGATTACAGCGGTGATTTTTATTTGAAGAACGTTGACTACACACTCCGGGCACGTAGCGAAATGCCCTGGGGAAAACAGATACCCGAACGCGAATTCCTGCACTTTGTATTGCCCATACGTGTCAACAACGAGAATATGGACGAAAGCCGTGCCGTCTTTTACGAAGAGCTGAAAGACCGTGTGCGCGGACTTTCCATGTACAATGCTGTGCTCGAAGTGAACCATTGGTGCCATGAGAAAGTGACTTACAAACCGTCCGACTCGCGTACCAGTTCGCCGCTAGCCTCTGTACGTACAGCCTACGGACGCTGTGGAGAAGAATCGACCTTTACGGTAGCCGCCCTTCGTGCTGTGGGCATTCCCGCCCGCCAAGTGTACACGCCACGCTGGGCCCATACCGACGACAACCACGCCTGGGTAGAGGCATGGGTTGACGGGAAATGGTATTTTCTGGGTGCATGCGAACCTGAACCTGTACTCAATTTGGGTTGGTTCAACGCTCCTGCGTCGCGAGGCATCCTGATGCACACCAAAGCTTTTGGCCGTTACAACGGACCGGAAGAGATTATGAGTACAACTCCCTGTTACACCGAAACCAATGTGACGGAAAATTATGCTCCGGTATCACGTATCACAGTACGTGTAGTGGACGAAAAAGGGCGTGCCGTACCACATGCTCCCGTTAGTTTCAAATTATACAATTATGCGGAATTTTACACCGTAGCCCGAAAAGAAACCGATGCAAACGGACTGGCAAACCTGACCGCTGGTCGCGGGGATTTGTTGGCCTGGGCATCCAACGGCAAACAATTCGGCTTTTCCAAATGCAGTGTCGGGACAGACAAGGAAATAACCATCCGGTTAAATAAAACAGGTTCGTATGCCGATACCCTGAGTCTTGATGTCACACCGCCGGCCGAACGGAACACTCTGCCCCAACTCAGCGAAACACAAATCAGCGAGAACCAACGCAGAATAGCCTACGAGGATTCATTGCGCAATGCTTATGTAAAGACATTCGCTACCACAGAACAGAGCGAAAAACTGGCCACTGAACTGAATTTAGATCCGACAGATGTAACCAACGTACTGAAAGCATCCAGAGGCAACCATCAAACATTAACCGAATTCCTCCAAAAAGTTCCTTCTACGCAACGGCAACGCGCGCTGCGTTTACTGCAAGTGATTTCCGAAAAAGACCGCCGGGACGTACCTGCCGACGTATTGCAAGACCACCTTACAACCATTCGGGTGGAAACGCCGTTATATGACGAATACGTTCTTAACCCACGTATCAGTAACGAGCTGCTTACACCCTATAAGCAGTTTTTCACCACCCAAATCTCCGAAAAAACAGCCCAAACTTATCGTCTACAACCGGCTTTATGGGCCGAATGGTGTCGCAAAAACATCCATATTGACGAGAAATGGAATCCGCAGAAACTTTGCATGAGTCCGCAATCGGTGTGGACACTCCGCAAAACAGATGCACATTCGCTCGCCATATTCTTTGTTGCCGCAGCACGTAGCATGGGCATCCCAGCGCGTATTGACGAAGTGACCGGAAAGACCCAATATGCCAACAAAACCGGCGAGTGGACGGATGCCAACCTGAAACAAGACATAACGCCCCAAAAACAACAGGCACAAGGAACTTGGCAAGCCTCATACACGCAGACCGGACGCCTAGACAACCCCAAATACTACACACATTTCAGCGTTTCGAAACTGGTGGACGGAGAGCCTCAGCTACTCAACTATCCGGAAAACGCTACCTGGAAGCAGTTGCTTAAAGACGGAACGCCACTGGATGAAGGACAATATCTGCTTGTCAGCGGACAACGTATGGCCAACGGCAGTGTGCTGGCACACCTGACCTTCTTCCCCATGCAGGCACAAAAACAGACCAACACGCCATTGGTGATGCGTGAAAGTAAAGACGGCGTACAGGTGATCGGCAATTTCAACGCTGAAAACTTGTATTGTGACTTAACTACGAAACAAACCAAATCGCTCCTATCCACGACTGGGCGCGGATACTACATCATTGGCCTTGTCACCCCTAACCACGAACCAACCAACCATGCCCTAAACGACATTGCCGCCTGTCAGAAAGAACTGGAACAGTGGGGACGCAGTATCATCCTGTTGTTTGCGAACCAGGAAGAAGCGGGCCGCTTCAATCGGGACGAGTTCAAAGGACTTCCATCCACCCTGCATTTCGGCACAGATGTAAACAACGCCATCTCAAAAGAAA
>CABSGW010000048.1 GCA_902477365.1 uncultured Prevotellaceae bacterium | reverse complement strand
GATGCCAACGGCAACGGCTATGCCCAGTTCTCGCTGGACGGTGAGGTGATGATTGCCCGCATGTACAGCAAACCCGTCAGTCGGGACGAGGTGTATTGGATGCACAAAGAAGTGACCCGGGAAAAATAATCGTTTTTCCACAATATACCCATGGCCGGTGTTCATCTCAGATGGATACCGGTCATTCGTTTCCAATTAAACCATCCGCCCCTCCCTGCGTCTAACTCAATAGACCAAAACCTACGACCAACCACAACCCATGAAATACAGGACCATCTATATCCTTTTTTTATTAACCATATCCTGTACGCTAGCCGGATACGCACAAAAACCGGGTCTATCGGGAACGATCCTGGACCAACACAGCAAACAACCGATAGAATTGGCTACTGTACGTTTGCTCCAGACGGACAGTACCTTCATCGAAGGCAAGAACACCACCGCGTCCGGCCAATTCAACCTGTCTACCCCCAAGCCCGGAAAATACCTGTTACACATCTCCTACATCGGTTACAAACCGCTGTTCCACCCCATTCAAATAAAGCCGGGCCAAACACAGATGCAAACCGGCATACTCGCCATTGAGCAAAGCCATATCGCACTTAATGAGGCAACTGTTGTTGGCAAACTGAATCAGATTGAAATGGTAGAGGACACGACAGTTTTCAATGCCGATGCCTTTCGTGTGCCCGAGGGTTCGGTGCTGGAAGAACTCATCAAAAAACTGCCGGGAGTAGAACTGGAGGACAATGGAACCATTACGGTCAATGGCAAGCAGGTCAAACAATTTCTAATCAACGGCAAAGACTTCTTCAAAGGAAATACGCAAACAGCCCTTAAAAACTTACCGGTAGAGCTGGTCAAAAAGATTAAAAGTTACGACAAACAGAGTGACTACACCGAGCAAACCGGCATTGACGACGGCGAAGAAGAGACGGTGATGGACATTACCCTAAAGAAAGAACTCAACGAAAGCTGGGTCTCGAACATCAATATGGGGTACGGAAGCCACAACCTCTACAATGGCCGTCTGTTCGTTAACCGGATGACGGATTATTCGCGTATATCGCTTTACGGGAACCTCCGCAATCCGAACGGTACGGGACGCAGTGAGAATGCCGGATTCGACTTCAACCTGGGTAACCAAAAGAAGCGCAAAAAACGGGAAGCCGGCAGTTTCAACCTGGATGGAAATATGCAGATAAACCGTAACCGATCCAACCAACGTTCAGGCAGCAACTCAGAGACATTCCTTACCAGCGGAGCCGGAAGCTCGTTCAACAACCGCATCAGTCAAAACAACAGCCGCAACATGGGGCTTAGCGGCCGGATGCGTCTGGAATGGCATTGCGACACGCTGACCACCATCACCCTGACGCCCCATTTTTCATACGGAGAATCCGAAGGGTCATCACAAAGCCAAGCGGCTACATTCAATCAGAATCCTTACCTGATACCGGGTATTGACGACCCGCTTGCCGCTATTTTTGAAGACGAAATAAACGACAGTCTGAAAGCCATCACCGTGAACCGTAACGAGCGGGCCAGCCTGCGAAACGGGCGTAACCGGACATTTGCAACCGACTTCATGGTTGTCAGACGACTCAGTGCAGAAGGCAGAAACATCAATCTCAAAGGTTCTGTCAACTACAGCGAGAATTCAAACCACTCGTTCAACCGTTCCACCATCCATTATTATCAACCCAATGCGAAAGATCCGTTCCGTTATACGGACCAATACAGCACCAATCCCTCCAGAAAACGCGATTACCAACTGCAAGTAGGATACAGTGAACCCATTTTCAAGGGAGGATACTTGCAACTTCGCTATCAATATGCCTATAAATACGACGACAGTAATCGGTCTTTGTACCAGTTGGATTCTATTCCGGGATGGGACATTCCGTCAGCTTACCCGTTAGGCATGCTTCCCGGTGCCGATACCCTGCAAACGGTACTGGACTGCCGGAACAGCCAATACGCCACCTATCACCAATACAACCACGACATTGATCTAAGCTTCCGCCTTGTCCGTAAAAACATACGCTTCAATGCCGGTGTAAGCCTTAAGCCGCAAACAACCGACATGGACTATCGCAAAGACGACCTAGATACGACCGTGACACGCCGGTTGTTCAAGATTGCTCCCTCGGCCCGCTTCCAATACCGCTTTTCAAGAACGCAGCGGTTGGAACTGCGTTATCGCGGCTCTTCGTCCGACCCTTCAATGACCAACCTGCTGGACATCACCGACGACTCGAACCCACTGCACATCACCCAAGGAAACCCCGGACTAAAGCCTTCGTGGACCAACCGGTTGGGAATAGACTACAACTACTACGTCACCGAACGCCAACAGGGATGGAACCTAAACGGTGAATATACACAGACATCCAACACCATCAGTACGGCCACCCTTTATGACGAGAGTAGTGGTGTGCGTACCACACGCCCCGAGAACATCAACGGAGACTGGAACGTGCGGGGACACATCGGCTTCAACACCCCACTGGACAATCAAAAGAAAATCCGGTTCAATACTTCGACCAACATCTCCTATCACAACTCGGTGGGTTTTATCCGCACTTCCGGTCAGCCGGAGAGCGAAAAAAACACCAACCGCACGCTGAACTTGGGCGAAAGAATTCGTAGCAGCTACCGTAATGACTGGCTGGAAGTGACGTTGAACGGACAGGTGAACTACCGCCACTCCAACAACAAGCTGAATCCCAAAGCCAACCTGGATACCTACCATTTTTCATACGGCACCGACCTTCAAATACGGTTGCCATGGAAAATGACACTCAATACCGATATGGGCATGCACTGCCGTCGCGGATACGACAACCCGTCCATGAATACCGACGAATTTGTATGGAACGCACAAATAGCCCAGAACTTTCTGAAAAAAAATGCCGCGACACTCAGCATCCGTTTCCAAGACATCCTGCAACACCGCAGCAACACACAGCATTCCATCAACGCGCAACGGCGCAGCGACTCTTGGAACGAAGCGGTATACAGTTACTGCATGGTACACTTCATCTACCGCCTGAACGTATTCAAAGGTCCTCAGACAACCGATCACAAAAGAAGACAATCAAGGTAGTGAGAAAGACATGTGCTTCTAAAACAAACGAACAGCCCTTCTCGTTTGAACGAGAAGAGCTGTTCGTTTAATATGGAGGGGCTTTGTTATTTTTTCAGTTCTTTCAGACGAACTTCCGAAATGGCAGCTGTACCCGATGTAACCAGTACGCGCAAATCGCTGGCCGTTGTGGCTTTGAAAGAATAATTACGCAATTCGTTTGTTGCGTCTACCTTTCCTTTATAAACAGTAAGAAACTGGCCGCCACCGCCCGATAGCTGTACCTCAAACGTGGCTCCCGCACTTCGTTCTTTCCAGGCAATTGACACACGACCCGGAGAGGCATCCGTCTCCAACTCAAAGGTCAGGTAATCGCCCTGCTTGCCTTTCCAAGCCGTAGAGAAATTACCATCCAGCACCTGTGCTGCGGCTGACACAGCTTCATTACTGGCCGACACGGCATTTTTCCGGCCTTTCTCTGTTGCAACACCTTTTGCGGTAGCTTCTCCATAGGCTACCACCTCGAGCCTGTCAGCCAAACGTATATCTTGCGAAGAAGCACCTACCATAATTTTAAAAGTGCCCGGTTCAACAACCCACTTTCCGTCCTGATTCATCAAATGAAGGTCGCGGGGCAGCAAGGTAAAGGAAACCTCCTTCGTCTCACCCGGAGCAAGGGATACACGTTCAAAACCACGCAAGTTTTTCTCATACGTGGTAACAGAGCTTACCACATCGCGTGTATAAAGTTGCACCACTTCGTCACCGGCACATTTTCCGGTATTCGTTACCTTACACGTCACGGTTACCGACTGATGAGGTGTGATGGACGAAGCAGACAGATGCAGATCCGAGTATTCAAACGTAGTATAGCTCAACCCGTAGCCAAAGGGATACAGCGCCCCATTCACACGCGACATGTTACCTTTCAATCCCTTGTTATGTCCACCGTCAATCTGCGAAGCCGGCTTATAAGGGAAGTTGAACGGAATCTGTCCTACCGTTTTGGGAAAGGTCACAGTTAGTTTTCCACCCGGATTATAATCGCCAAACAGCACTTCGGCCAATGCCTTACCACCCTGCGAGCCAGGATACCATGCTTCCAAAATAGCCGGTACATGCTTGTCAGCCCAATTGATGCTAAGCGGACGGCCATTAATCAACATCAGTACGACGGGTTTACCCGTTGCCACCACGGCTTGCAACAAGTCGAGCTGACGTCCCGGCAGTTCAAGACTGGAACGAGATTTGTTTTCGCCACACGTACGTGTTCCGCCTCCCAGCACAACCACAGCCACATCGCTTTGGCGTGCATTGGCCACAGCCTTATCTATCTCGGCCTGTTCGTCGGCAGTCAACGGCTCACGCACCAATTCGGACTCGGGCCAGTTGGCATCTACCAAATCACACCCCTTGGTATACAACACTTCGGAAGCCGAACCTACCCGGTTGCGAATACCATCGAGCACCGACGTAACCTCAACGGCCAATGGTCCATAATGCGTCAAAGCAAACGAACGCTCATCGGCATTCGGGCCACACACGGCAATACGCTTCACCTTACTGGCATCAAGCGGCAACAGGTTACTCTTGTTTTTCAACAACACAATGGCTTCGCGCGACGCTTGCAGCGCTACTTGCTGGTTGGCCTCACTGTTCACCTCAACATCAGCCTGTTTCAAATCCAACTGATAAGGCATATCGAACAGCCCCAACAGGAACTTCACACGCAAGATGTCACGAACACGACTATCAATCACATCCATCGACAGGCCACCCTCTTTCACCAACTCGCGCAGAGGCATCACAAAGGAGTCGGGCGAACGGAACGTACAACGCACGTTCAAGCCGGCTTCAACACACTGACGAACGGCATCTTTCATGTCGGGAGCCGTACCGTGTTTGCTATACAAATACTCCAACGCATCGCTGTCTGATACAACATAACCGCGAAATCCCATCTGATTGCGCAAGCGGGTGGTCAGCCAATAGTAACTGCCCTGTACCGGAATACCGTCGTAATCATTATACGAACTCATTACCCCCAGTATCCCCGCTTCGCGAATAACCCGTTCAAACGGATAAGCATGAATGTTCTCCAGTTCACGCGGAGACATTTGCGGATCAACGCGTGCCATCCCCTCGCGAGCACCTTTGTTATTGCTATACGCTATAAAATGTTTTGCGGTAGAAACAACCTGCATGTCGGTCTGCAAACCACGGGCCATGGCAATACCCAATTCGGCAACCAGATAAGGACTCTCGCCATACACCTCTTCATAACGTCCCCAACGCTGGTCGCGACCTACATCGAGAATGGGGGCATAAATATTGGTATAACCCAACAGACGGCCTTCGCGACCGGTGATATATCCCACTTTCTCTATCAATTTACGGTTCCAGGTGTGTCCCAACCCCAACTGGGTAGGAAAATTGGTGGCCATATAGCTTTCCACACCTCTGATCCCTTCGTTGGTGAAATCGGTAGGAATACCCAAACGAGTCTCCTCTACAAAGAACCGCTGAACCTCGTTCAAAGCCCATGCATGGCGGGAGGCCGGCCAAACATTGGGATTGTCTGAGGGCGGTAATCCCCACTGCCGGAAACCGTTCAAATGCTCATCGATAGCTCCCATACCGTCTTTCCACAATTTATTTTTCCACTCAGGGGTGGGCAATGCATCGCCCAGTACCCGTCCGTAGCCGTACAACGTAACCATCTGACAGGTTTTCTCGTCCAACGTCATTTGGGACAGCAGATCCTCCACCCGTTCGTCAACCGTGGCCGACGGGTCTTCGTAAACATCTTTTTTCCCGTTTTTATTAAAGTCAATCCATCCCTTTTTATAGATCTCCTTATTCTTCAAAGGATAAACAGCCGGCACTTTCACATCTTTCGCACCGCCTGTCACCAAGCCGACCGCACAAAGTGCCAAAAGCCAATTTCTTTTTACATGTTGTTTCATTCACTATCGTATTAAATTAAAAATATTCTTCGCTATACACGCTTAAGATTTACCCTTGAACAGGAAACAATGACACCGGCAAGCGTGAGGATACCGGCCAAACGGAGCGATCCGAACGGGGCAGAAGCCCCATAGACATGAAAGAGCAACGCCACCAAAGTTGCCCCGGTTGTTTGCCCTATCAAGCGAGCCAACGCCAGCATGCCGCTTGCTCTCCCGGCTCGATAAGTAGGTGCAGCTCCAAGCATCAGACTATTATTGGGCGACTGAAAGAGTCCGAAGCCCGCCCCGCACAGCATCAAACGCAGTACCAGCCCGACCGTAGTCACATCCTCAGGTAAATATCCCAAACTGAAACAGCCCA
This sequence comes from uncultured Prevotellaceae bacterium, assembly GCA_902477365.1. Taxonomy (GTDB): domain Bacteria; phylum Bacteroidota; class Bacteroidia; order Bacteroidales; family Bacteroidaceae; genus Alloprevotella. The sequence goes on along the minus strand of CABSGW010000048.1, from coordinate 6,763 downwards.
TACACATCATTGTAAGTCCTACTCCTCCGAGCCAGCCCGGATGAACATGGCCTACCAACCACCCGGAAAGAGGAGCGGCTAAAAGAATCACAGCCGGCCAGGCTGTCATCAGCAATCCGGTCTCGACAACGTCATAACCCAAATTTTGCTGTAACATGAAAGGGAGGGCTATCATAGCCAACATTTGCGCTGTAAACGACACGATGCTGGTCAATACCGATAAAGAAAATATGGGAATCGACAGTAAGTCGAAAGGTAACATGGGGAAAGGTTCGGCCAACTGGTCACGTACAAACCAAACGACAACAGGCACAAACAAACACACACCGAGCATCACCATCCAAAGCGGTAGACCATGCGAGTAAGCCTCCAGGCCACCAATCAACAATCCAAAGGTAGCCATATTGAGGATAGCGGCTTTCATACTGAAGCTACGTCCTGCTATTTGGGTTGGATTGTCGGGCAAATAACGATGTCCCAGCCACAAGGTCAATAACCCCATGGGCAGGTTAATGGCAAACAACCAAGGCCAGTCGGCCACCGAAAGGATTGCTGCTGCGATAGAAGGGCCTGCCATGGCAGCCAGCGCCACTACTGTGGCATTGAGTCCCAAGCCCTTGGCTAAATGGCGTTTCGGGTAAATCAGGCGGACCAGCGATGTATTGACGCTCATGACCATAGCCGCACCTACCCCCTGGAACATCCGTGAAAGTACCAGTATCAGCAAGGTGTCCGAAAACATGCAACAAACCGAACCGATCATAAACACATACATGCCACGCAGATACACCTTTTTGTATCCAACCAACTCGCCCCATTGAGCAAAAGGCAGGATAGTCATCATCACAACTAATTGAAAAGCATTGACAATCCAAATGGAATCGGACGACGAAACACCCAGTTCCCGTCCGATATCGGGAAGGGCCACATTGCAAACCGTTCCGACCATCACAGCCATGAACAATCCTGAAAACAAAGCGGCCATAGCATAATAAAGCTGCGGACGGTGCATGCCGTCCCACGCTATATTACCTTCCAGCTGAACCGTCTGACGCGCTGTCATATCAGTAAAGCAGCCAACCGGCTACCGCACAAAGCAAAATCATACGGATTGGATTCACTTTGAAACGATGTGTACCGATCAAAGCACTTACAAACAAAAAGATGCTGATTCCAAACTGCCAGGGTGTTTCGTTCCACGATCCGAAATTCTCCTTAGTCATGAGCAGTAAAGCCGCAGCCAGCAACAGGCCGACAACAGCCGGGCGTAATACCGAAAAAATACTTTCAACAATCGGTACATTCTTATACTTCAATAACAGACGAGTCACAAAGAACATGAGCAGAAAAGAAGGAAGCACCACACCTATCGTCGCCACAGCACTACCCAATATGCCCATCGTCGGACTATAACCGGCTTCGACCACCGCCGTATAGCCCACATAGGTAGCCGAATTTATGCCGATAGGGCCTGGTGTCATCTGACTGATTGCGACAATATCGGTGAACTGCTGTACGGTGAGCCAATGAAAACGGTTCACCACTTCGCCCTGAATCAATGAAAGCATGGCATAACCGCCACCAAAACCAACCAATCCGATTTTAAAAAACGTATAGAACAGGTATAAATAAATCATATCAGTCTTCGTGAGGTTTTACATATTTGCCATAAAGAAATCCACCAATCCCTACACCTAAGATGATATACACGGGAGAAATGCCCAACAGCCAGATCAAAATCGCTGCGACAATAGGAATCCAGACATTCGACAACGTAATCTTAGCCGCTTTCGCCATTTGAAAACAAGGAGTCACAATAAGCGCAACAACAGCCGGACGTATTCCCTTGAAGATAGCCTCTACCGTCGGATTATCCTGGAAACGCGTAAAGAAAAGCGCAATGGCCAAGATGATCAAGAATGAAGGTAAGATCGTTCCCAATGCAGCCACCAGGCTTCCCTTCACCCCACGCAATTTATACCCAATCGAAATACTCATATTGACAGCAAACACGCCCGGAATGGTTTGAGAGACAGCTAGCAAATCAATAAAATCATCTTTGTCCAACCATTTTCGGCGTGTCACCATTTCTTCCTCTATCAATGGAATCATGGCATAGCCGCCACCCAAGGTGAACAGTCCTATCTTGAAAAATGTTTTAAAACTATCTATATATATATTCATGGGCACACAACAATGAGAACAAGCGCAAAGATACAATAAATTCACCGTCTGCGGCCCACTGTTTTGCCTCTTTTTCAGCGTTCTTCCTCTATAACGATTTCTTCGTCACCCTCTTCGTCTTTCTCCTTTTTTGTCACGACGGCCTCAGGTTTCAAGTTACCCTTTTCATCAAACAGCCCATATGTTGTACGCAACACCCTGAATTCCGTCCGACGGTTCAGCGCATTGCATGCCTCCTGATCCACTTCATTCGGTAAACTTTTGATACGTTCTTCCGTCAGTGTATCCCCTAATTGCAAGAACGGATAGGCTTCCACCAGTTTCTTTGTAACAATCTTCGGACTTTCTTCGCCATATCCTTTGGCAGTCAAACGCGCCTTCTCAATACCATGTTCAATGAGGTAGTTCACAACCGATTCCGCACGCCGTTGAGACAGACGCAAGTTATATGCATCATTGCCTCGATAGTCACAATGCGCGCTCAACTCAATCGTCACATTGGGATTCTCTTTCAATAAGGTAGTCAACCGGTCTAGCGCTTCTCTCGAATCTTCCGTTAGTTCTGCACTGTCAAAAGCATAAAAGACATTACGCACCAACACCGGAGCCGTAATGGAAGGAAGCGGGAATTGCAGTACATATTCCTGACTCTTTTGCACACTGTCCACGCGCAACGCCTGTCGATAATTCAAATATCCCTTACAGGTTGCCAAAAACAAATAATCAACTCCCGGTTGAATGACACGCTCAAAAGAACCATCGCTTTTTACACTCAAGCGTTCGTTTGTTCCGTCATTACCTATCATATAAACCAGAGCATCAGTCAGTTCATAGCCGTCCTGCTCATACACCCAACCTTTTACGGTCTGCAACACCTCGGGACACTCAAACTGGAAGATATGATCCCATCCACGGGCATTCCCCCGATTCGAAGAAAAATAACCGCGATTGTGCAACCCGTCAAAGGTCATACCAAAATCATCGGCCGACGAATTCATCGGACTAGGCAGATGAGTCACCCGCCAGCGTTCGGCGACAGAATCTTCTACAGCAACATATAAATCGAGTCCTCCCATCCCTACACGACCATTGGACGAAAAATACAGTTCACCGGTAGGACGACATGTGGGGAACATCTCATCCCCTTCCGTATTGATTGTCTCTCCCAGATTCTCCACCGGACCGAAACCGTTCGAAGTCAACGCAACACGCCATAAATCATAGCCTCCCATACCGCCCGGCATGTCAGATACGAAATAAAGCCAGCGACCGTCAGCCGACACAGCCGGATGGGCATAAGAAGACAACGTGTCACCCGAAAGTTCGCATAACTGCGGCTTGGACCACGAAGCGTCAGCACGTTTCGATTCCCAGATCTCGGCCATACGAGGATACTGTGGGTCAACCCTGCAACGTGTAAAATACATCGTTCCCCCATCCGGCGTAAAGGTACAAGCCCCCTCGTCGTATGCACTGTTCACCTCCCCCTTTACGGGTTCGGGTTGTTTCCATTTTCCCTTATCATCTTTCTCAGCCATAAACAAGTCGCCGCTTTTAGCACCGGTAATGGCATTATCCTCATCGCCCATAGCCTGCGGACGAGTTGAGGTGAAATACACCATATCGGCTTCTCCGCCAACCAGCACCGGCGAATAGTCAGCCCGACGGGAGTTAAACAGACGGTCTTCCTTTATGGTATACAGCGAACCTTTTCTCTTCATGACAGGGGCCAACTCGCACGACTGTATACCCATCAGGGTTTTTGCATCGTCCGGATGTGTTTCCAAATACAACTGATAACTTTTCACTGCATTCCGGTAATCGCCTTCGCGCCGTTGCATTTCCCCTAAATAAAAATAAGTAAGTGTGTCGGTATATTGGTAACGCACGGCGTTTTGATATGCTCCGATAGCTTTGGCCGTATAGTTGATGCGACGATAGCAATCGGCCAACTTATAAGCACGCTCCCCACGTTTGTCACGTTCCTTTGGTGATGTCTTACTGTATGCGGCTTTGTACTGCACCGACGCCTCATAATATTCGCCAAGCGCATAAAAGCGATCACCCTTTTTCAGATTGCGCTCGGCATTACACCCGACCAATAAACCGAGACTAACAACAAACAAGATGACTATAAATGACCTCATACGTACCATTAGAACTGAAAATAACCTTTTTTATTGCTCAAACGCTGCACGAAACGTACAACCGTTTTTCCACTCGGAACATCCGAACGAAGCTTTCCCACGGATCAGATGTCCCTTGCCACACAGAGGGCAGACGTCTCCCTCGCGAACGGCCGAGACTTTCACATCACTTTTCTCAGCAAGGTTACCGGTATCGGCTATCGCTTTTTTACGAACGGTCTTTTTACCTTTCGCTTTCAGATCTTCCTCCGTCGTAGCCCGCACCGTCCGTTGGGAATTGTCGCTTAACACACGAAATACCAAATCGGTCACCATCTGCTTCAACTCACTCAGAAACGTCCGGGTATCGTATGTTCCACGTTCTATACCCCGCAGTTTCCGTTCCCAGATACCTGTCAGTTCGGCGCTCTTCAGCAGTTCTTCCTGAATGGTTTCAATCAACTGTACCCCCGTTGCCGTTGCAACCAGATTTTTACGTTCCTTACGAATGTATCGCCGCCGGAACAGCGTTTCGATAATGGCAGCACGCGTTGAAGGACGCCCGATGCCGTTTTCCTTCAACGCCTCGCGCAAAGCCTCGTCTTCCACCATTTTTCCCGCCGTTTCCATGGCGCGCAACAACGTGGCCTCGGTATAGGGTTTTGGAGGCTGCGTGAATTTTTGCGCCAACTTCGGTTCGTGCGGACCGCTTTCTCCTTTACTGAAACGAGGCAGTGTACGTTCTTCGTCTTTCTCGTTTTCCTCTTCCTCGTCACCAGTCTTGTTGCGTACAAAGAGCACACGCCAACCTGGCTCAAGAATGGTTTTACCGCTCACCTTGAAACCGATTTTCCCGACCGCTCCTTGCACAGTCGTGGTAGAAAAGCGACAATCCGGATAAAAAACCGCTATAAACCGACGCACCACCAAATCATACACCTTACGTTCCTCGTCGGTCAGGTTGCGTGCTACTACCCCGGTAGGAATAATGGCATGGTGATCGGTTACTTTCGTCGAGTCGAACACCTTTTTCCGTTTCTGCAACTTACTGCCCCGCAAGGGTTCCATGAATGAGGCATAATCGGTCAATCCATTCAATATCTGTCCACATTTGGGATAAATGTCATCGCTCAGATACGTAGTATCGACACGAGGATAGGTGGTGACCTTCTTCTCGTACAGACTCTGGATAAGTTGCAAGGTGCGATCGGCCGAAAAGGCGAACTTCTTATTACATTCCACCTGTAAGGAAGTAAGGTCGAACAATGGCAAAGGCGCTTCTTTTCCTTCTTTCTCGGATACGGCAGTCACCTCAAACGGCAATCCTTCCATCTGTTGTAACGCCTCACGTCCTTTCTCCTCATCGGCAAATTTACCTTTTTCGGCCGTAAAAACCGTATCACGATAACTCGTAGTCAACACCCAATAGGGTTCGGGTACGAAATGCTCTATTTCCTGTTGTCGACGCACAATGAGAGCCAATGTGGGCGTCTGCACCCTGCCGATGGAGAGCGGCTGCGCACCACGTCGCTTCTCTCCATATTTTAAGGTATAAAGCCGTGTAGCATTCATGCCCAGCAGCCAATCACCTATGGCCCGGCTCAAACCGGCCTCGTAAAGCGGCTGATAGGCGTCCTGATCCTTCAAGGCAGAAAACCCCTCGCGGATAGCCTCCTCGGTCAGGGAAGAAATCCATAAACGCCGCACCGGGCAACGCACACCGGCCTTTTGCATCACCCAACGTTGAATCAACTCACCTTCTTGCCCGGCATCACCACAATTCACGATGCTGTCAGCCGCCTGCATCAACCGCTCAATCACGGCGAACTGACGCCGGATACCCTCATCGTCTTTCAAGCGGATGCCAAACCGGGGAGGAATCATCGGCAAGGCCGCCAGACTCCAGGCTTTCCACATCGGCGTATAGTCTTCAGGATATTTCAGTTCACACAAATGCCCGAAAGTCCACGTCACCTGGTATCCGTTCCCCTCTAAATAACCATCCCGTTTCGAAGTGGCTCCCACTATCTGGGCTATGTCACGCGCCACACTGGGCTTTTCGGCTATACAAACAATCATATCGGATTTTCTCGTTGTTACAAATGAAAAAACGCTGCACGTCACAACGTATTGAATAGGCGAAATTACAAATTCTTTTTTGTTTGCCTCGCTCTTCCTGCAAAAAAGTATTCCATACAACCCAAACCAGATACCAATTTAATTTTGTAGCTTTGTATATCATTACAAACAAAACACGGAACATCGGGTTGATGTTCCCTTCATTCTAACTTATACATTATGATACAATCCTTATTCATCTTACTGAAAACCGCCACGCCCAACGCGGCGCAATCATCCATCAACCTGGAGGCCGCCCTGGAACAGCTCATCCTGTTGGGAGTAAACGCCGGCAAACACTTGTTGGCCGCCACCTAGGTGTTCATCGCAGGACG
>CABSGW010000047.1 GCA_902477365.1 uncultured Prevotellaceae bacterium | reverse complement strand
CCGCCATACGTTTGTGCCATATACTGCGCACCATAACAAATACCCAAAACAGGATATTTCCCACGAATACGGCTCAAATCCACCTTAAAAGCTTCCGGATCGTACACACTATAAGGAGATCCGCTCAAGATGACACCGATAACCGTAGGGTCGTCATGCGGAAACTTGTTATAAGGAAGGATCTCACAAAACGTATCCATCTCACGAACACGGCGTCCGATGAGCTGGGTTGTCTGAGAACCAAAGTCGAGGATGATAATTTTCTGCTGCATCTTCTATTTTTAGGTTACAATATTCTATATGTGCAAAGATACGTTTTTTTTTACAGATGACGATGCTTTGGCCGATAGTTTCAGGACACTTCGGATCAAACAAGCGATGCCGCAAAACTTTCGGCAGCCTGCAACGTATCTTGTTTTCCCACATCCAGCAACCGTAATCCGGACATCGCCCAACCATAGATCGGCACTTGATGACAAATACGCAAATAGAAATCAATAATCGAAAAACGTTCTGGCCACCCTTTCATCAAAGGGAACAGATCGGGAGATACCAACTGTATGCCCGAGAAGGCATATTTACGACAATCAGCCAAACGTTCCTTTGCATAAGGCGAACGCACCTCACCCGTCTGCGTATTGGTCCATCCCATCAGACGACCGGACTCGTCAAACAGTAAATAACGGTTGGTAGAGCGCTCGCTCACCAGTAAAGTTGTACCCGCAGACCGATTACGCGCATAAAAATCCTTTAAATCCACATTACTCAGGATATCAACATTATGCACCAAAACCGGTCCGTCATCGGCAGCAAGCCAAGGAGCCGCCTTTTTCAGTGCCCCTCCGGTCTCGAGTAACGCTGTGCGCTCGTCCGAAATATGCACACATACCCCCTCGGGTAATACATAGTCTGCTAAATATTGTTCTACCTGGTCGGCAAAATGGTGTATATTGACAATGATATTAGTTGCACCGGCCGCTACCAATTTATCCAACTGCCAAGCCAACAACGGTTTTCCACCGACAGGAACTAAGGCCTTAGGCATCGTATCTGTCAATGGTTTCAAGCGGGTACCCATACCGGCTGCAAAAATCATGGCTTTCATCACATTCCTTTTTCTTTTATGCTACAACTGACATCTCGTTTTGATGTGGAAAGTTACGCAAAAACTACTAATTAATGTCGTTTCCGCAGAAAAAACATTACCGTAACCGAACATTTATTTCATAACAGATACAAAGCCATACATTGTAACTATATGGTTTGTCATCCTTATCACACCGTATCTTCCAACTGACTTTTATACGTTAGATTGAATTGTTGTACCGATGCTCGAAAGATTTTTTTAATCAGCGGCAATACATGTTCGCTACCCACCTTGGGCTTACGATTCAGCACAGACACTTGATGTTGCAACAACCGGACAGAACGATATTTTTGCTGAAAGTCATCGCGATTGCCTTGTTGCAAAGCTCGATGCAACAAGAGTGTCTGTTCACCCATTTTTCCCAAAAGCCCGAAAGAAACCAACCAAGGCTTAATTTCTTTAATAAGCGACAGGTTACAAGTACTCAACAACAAACGTTCTGAAGCGTCTGTCATTGTCTTGAACTCTTTATCCAACGCTTGTACATCTGCCTCATCGATGCTTTTTTGTTTATCTAGCTGTCGGTTAATGCGCTCTATCAAAGGCAATAAATGAGCCGATTCTTCACGCTTAAAATGTTCTTCGCCTGTAGCCGACGAGTGTGAACAAAAACATTTAAAAGCAGCAGCTTCGGTAGGCATCAGAGCCTTGATGGCTTGCAACCAAGCCGAGTCGGCTTGGTAAGCCGATGGATTCCAAGTAAGATTAGCGACTCCGTAGAGCGATAGTTTGGAAGCCTCGGCATATTCCATCGGATTGGCCACAAAGGCCGAAGTGTGATGTTCTATCATCGGAGTTACCCCTTGTACTTTTCCCATTAAGATACGTTCGTTAGCAAAATCGGTAACGGGAAAATTCCACCATATATAGGGTTTGCGTTTCATTTTCTCCTGTACCCACTCCAAATTTTCGACTGTAATGTCCGACAAGGCACGGTCGCCGGTCCACATGATACGAATGTCGGCATCAAGCATACTGCCCAACGTAGCCATATAGTCAGTCTTACAGCGACCACGGTTATATTCGGTTGGACAGATAATGAGAGGTTTTACATCACTCTTCTTCTGTACAAAATGCTTGTTCAGATAATTCATCAGTTCAGCCTGATGCCGGGCATTCGTCCCGTTTCCGCTGATATCATCAAAAAATACGGCAAACGACCGTACCCCCAACTGGTACATACTCTCAAATTTTTCGACCACCTTGTCCCGATCCTCGTCGTTCCACTGTATGTCACGACCCGGATGGATGGCCCATACAAAATCCACCTCGTTTTGGTGGGCTAAATTCACCAAGTGCGTAATCCCCTTAGCTTGTTTTTCCGGATAAGGCAGTCGCCATCGGGGAGTACTGTGGTAAGGATCGTTTTTAGGACCAAAAACATACGTATTCAACTTGTTTGCCCCATAAAACTCCAACTGACTGATGCGTGCTTCCTGACTCCAGGGACTGCCATAGAACCCTTCGACCACTCCCCGGACATGTACCTTCGGATAGTCCGTAATGGTGAGCAGTGGAATTTCACTACGCTTGTTCCCCGCTTCATCGTTCAACAGTTGCCTTAGGGTTTGAACTGCATAAAAAGTACCACGGATATCGTTACCAGCCAGAACTATACGTTTTTTTCCTACTTCCAAATAATATCCTTCGGGATAGTTGGGAATGTATTTAACGTATTTCTTTACGCATTTATCCCCCTTTTCGCCAATTACAAGTTCCACACCCTGTGTGTCTAAGCGGCCGCCAAGCAAACTATCCAGTGCTCGTACCGCATTAGGGGCGGCTTCGTCCCGGCCTACCATATGAAACGTTTGTGGTTGCGCGATCCGCTTACCCTTATAACGGGTTTCGTTTGGTAAAGGGTTTATCACAATTGATTGAGCCATAACCCATCCACCCATCAGACAGGCAAGGGCCAATGCAACTATTTTCTTAGTAACCATAACACAAATAACTTTTATTCAGAGAAAAAATTGATTCATTTTTGTCTGTTTTCAAGAAAGAAGAACATTCTTTCCTGTCAGTTACATTGGAACATCCAACTATCCTTGTACAGAAAAGTCCAATAGAACAGTCCTAACTTTAAGACAAAAATACCAATTATAAATTGGAATATAGCCAGCCATAACTCATTTTCTACGCTAATAATTGATATAGGTCATGATTTTTCATCGACTTATGCCGAACCAGTGCTTGTCATTGGCTGAACGAATGACAGCATGATGTCAGTTTTCAATAAATAGCATTACAAGAACAGAGTCTGTGAGCAAGACTCATCGCCAAAAACGAATTGGGCATCTCGTCAAAACATTCCCATAAGAACATTTCCACAAGATGCCCAATTCGTTTTTTGAATATAAGCAACAAATAACAGACGATAAATATTACGCGTTCGCGGAACAGCGAAACAGACACCTAATCCGACAACCTTCCTATGTTTTATTGGGGAGATAAAACCTGCTTTATCTGCTGTTCACGATGGCAGATAAAGACCTCTATACCATATTTACGATACAGATGTTCGGCCAAATGTTGTGCGGCATATACACTGCGGTGCTGACCACCGGTACAACCGAAAGAGAACATCAGATCGGTGAATCCACGTTTTAAATACCGCTCAACATGTACATCGGCCAACCTATAAACACTATCTAAAAAAGTAAGAATCTCCCCATCATCCTCCAAAAAGCGTATCACCGGTTCGTCCAACCCGGTAAGCCGCTTGTAAGGTTCGTAACGACCAGGGTTGTGTGTGCTACGGCAGTCAAACACATAACCTCCGCCATTACCACTTTCATCCTCGGGAATACCCTTACGGTAGGAGAAACTGAACACGCGCACTTTAAGCATGCCCTTTCCGTCGTATTTGGAAACGGTAGCCGGACCATCAACCACGTTTGTTTTAAAGACATTGTCCCCGGCCGCATGGGCATCTACACCAGTAGAGTCTGCGTTTCCTGAAACAGATTGAAACCTGGGAAGAGCCACCAACCGCCCCAACACATCTTTCAAATAAGGATAAGGACAGCCCCACTCTGCCAACAAAATCCGAAGATTCGCTATTGCCGGACGAATACTGTCTATAAAGTATTGTTTCCGTTCAAAATAGCCTCGGAAACCATAAGCACCAAGAACCTGCATCAGACGAAACAATACAAACAAATTCAAACGAGCCCTGAAAGCGGTTTCATCTACCTCTATATACTGTCTCAGACTCTTCAGGTAGACATCAATCAACTCATTGCGCAAACTTACCGGATAGTTGGCAGAGGCTTGCCACAAGAACGATACCAGATCATAAGCCAACGGACCTCTTCGTCCACCCTGATAATCAATAAAGCAGGGTTCTCCCTCAGCAGAAAGCATCACATTACGAGCCTGAAAGTCACGATAGAGAAATGTTTCGCCCACATCGTGTACCAAATCGTCGGCCAGCAGTTGGAAAGCCGCTTCCAGCTTCAGTTCATGAAACTCCAAATCAACTGCTTTCAGAAAACAATATTTAAAATAATACAGGTCGAACAAAACACCTGTCCGATCGAACGCCGGCTGAGGATAGCAACAAGTGAAATCTAATCCACGAGCTCCTCTCACCTGTATTTCGGGCAATGCCTTCATGGTACGACGCAACAGCTCGCGCTCTGCCTGATTGTACCTGCCACCGGCTTTTCGGCCTTGCGCCAACGCATCATACAAGGAAACATTGCCTAAATCACTTTGCAGATAACACATCTCGTCTTCCGAAACGGCTAACAGAGAAGGGACTGGCAAACGCCGCTGCATAAAATGGCGCGTAAGATGTATAAAAGCACGGTTCCCATCGCGCGACTGTCCAATAACCCCAATAACACTGGCAGACTGCGATCCGGTGGCGGCAAACAGTCGATAATAAGAGCGGTTGCTACCTGCTTGCGGTAAGGGCTCTACCCGGAGAGGGGCTTCCCCCCGCCATATCTTATAAAGTTGTATTAATTTTTCCATGATTATTCACCTTACTATTCGTTGGCTTTTTACGATAAACCACGAATAGTAAATCTACTAGTTGCGGTTTTTCAGATGCATTAAATGAACGGCCACCAGTGCAGCGGTCTCAGTGCGCAAACGGCTTTTTCCCAAACTAACCGGAATAAAACCGCAAGCAATTGCTTGACGGACTTCTTCCACACTGAAATCCCCCTCCGGACCAACCATAACCAATGCATCTTCACCCGGTTTCAACACATCGAACAAAAAAGGTTTTTCAACCGGAATATTCGAATCGGGAAACAGCTCTTTTTCATCGTAACAATGAGCTATATATTTGTTTCCAGAAAAAGGTTGCTTTAGGAATGATGCAAAAGAAGACAATGCATTCAGTTTGGGTAACCATGCCTTATGGCTTTGCTTCATGGCTGAAATCAATATTTTCCCGATTCGTTCTTCTTTTAATACTTTACGTTCAGAAAAGGTACACGACAGAAAGGACAACTCGTCAAAACCTATTTCTGTAGCTTTTTCAGCTAACCATTCCATGCGGTCCATGTTTTTTGTAGGTGCTACCGCCAAATGTAGGTGTCCGCTCCACTCCCGTTGTTTTGGATAGGTTTCGCTAACTTTATACAGACAATGTTTAGGAGATGCAGTTGTTAATATGGCTTGATAGAAAAAACCCTTACCGTCGGTTAACAGGAGTTCGTCTCCCTCGCTTAAACGCAACACGCGCGCCACGTGACCGGCCTCATCGGCCGGCAACTCTGTACTTTCCGCCGCATCGGGCGCATAAAACAAACGTACTTCTTTCATTTTCTACGATTCAATTCATCCCGCAATTGGGAGGCCAACTCATAATTTTCTTCCCGGATAGCATTATCCAAGGCTTCACGCAATAGAGCCACATTTAAAGAGTTAATTGGCAACGAAACTGCCCCTCCTCCCATTTCACGCATATATTGCCTGTCAAACAAATTTTTACTGATATAAATAGGACGTCCATAGGTTAAAGCCAATACTACAGCATCGGAAGCACGTCCTTCAATACGTTCAGTCAAACCATCCCGATACAAAAAAAGAAAAGCTCTGAAAGCACCATTATCAACTTTATAAATAAGGACTTCTTCCAAAATAATATCGTACAGATTGGTTAGGCGGCAAAACAAATCGGGCAAACCGTTCAACGGAACCTGATTGGGGCGAATTTTCGACACCACCATCTTTGCCTCCTCAGCACCGACCATCATAGGCATCCGGCGCTCGCCATTTACCTCTCGTAGCAGTAAAACATAGACATCCTTATAAGACAATCCTTTGGATACCTCCTGCACTGTTAGCTCTATTTTCTCCATCATATCATCCATATCGCTCATCGGTATAAGGCAAATATAAGAAAGTTTCCTGTTCAGAACAAACATTTTTCCGGAAAATATCATGACGGACAAGCAGACGGAGAAGTACCGAATGCGGAAGGCTTATTGCCCATACGGAACTCCAACGTCCCGCCTTTTATCAAATCGGCATGTAATAGGAAGCTTGTTGTGAGTTCTTTTCCGTTTAACCGCACCGACTGCACATAAGGAGCTGCCGCGTTGTGTACGCGGATTTGAAATACTTTTCCATCCCCAACTTTTACATCAGCCTTTTCAACGGTAGGTGTCCCTATCATATAACGCCCACCACAGGGTTCTACCGGATAAAAGCCTAAAGCGGAAAGTACATACCACGCAGACATTTGCCCAACATCTTCATTACCACACAGCCCATCGGGCGTATCGTCATACAAGGTCTTCATTACTTCCCTGATACGCACGCCCCCTTTCCAGGGTTTACCTATGTAATTGTATAAATAGCACACATGGTGACTAGGTTCATTACCATGCGCATATTGCCCTATCATTCCTGTAATATCAGGATTATGCACTTCGCCCAACTCACTGGAAACCATAAAAAGAGAATCTAACCGTTGTTCAAAACGCTCTTTGCCACCCAATAAAGCAATCAACCCGTTTACATCTTGCGGTACCATCCACAGATATTGCCATGGAGTACCTTCCGTATAATCGGATGTTTGATAACAAGGATTAAAACTAAGTTCTTTTTTGAATACGCCATCTGATTGCAAAGCACGGAAAAAGCCGGAGTGAGTATCAAAAATCTGCTTATAACCAGTGCTTCTACGCAAAAAATAGTTCGCATCATCCTCATATCCCATCTTCAAAGCAACCTGAGCCACACACCAATCTGCCACGTAGTTTTCAAGATTCTTCGCCACGCTCTCCTGCTCTTTGTCACAGGGAATATAACCTAATGACTTCAAGTATTTCAACCCTCGCATATCTAGGAGCATCGATTGCTTCATTGCCTCATAAACGGTCACACTATCACGCACAAAACCTTTTAAAAACAAATCGGCCAACACTGGAATACAAGGACTACCAACCATACACCCGGTTTCATTGGACATTAGATGCCATATCGGTAAAAAACCTTGCTCTTTATGAATACGCAACAAACTTTCAATCCACGCAGCCTGCATTTCCGGATGAATCAATGTTGCCAACGGATGTGCCCCACGATACGTATCCCACAACGAAAAGGTTGTATAGTTAGGTAGTCCGTTTCCTTCATGAATCTGATCGTCTGAACCACGATACTTTCTATCAACATCACAATAAACCGAGGGAGCAATCATGGTATGATACAAAGCGGAATAAAAAATGCGTGCCTCTTTGTCACTGGAAAAACGGGCATCAATCTTACTCAACTCTTTTTCCCACTGCTCACGGGCTTTAATTCTGGTTTCTTCAAAATCCCAACCTGGCAATTCGCTTTCCACATTTTTCAATGCTTGTAAATCGCTCACAGCAGACAAACCAACCTTTACCAACAAAACCTCCTCTTTTGCTGAAGAAGAACGGGTAAAACCTGCTACGCCATAAGGATTACGCCCCTTAACCCGAGCATCTCCATCGGCTGTATACCATTCCGAAACAGGCTCAGAAAAACGTAACACAAAATAGAGTTTTCTATTGGCAGCCCAACCACGCGAATACCTATATCCAGAAATTGTATAATCATCTATTCGCTTAAACAAACAGGACGTTGTCTTATTCCAGCCAAGACCATGTTCCAAATCAATGATCAGACGCTTCTTTTCCCCCTGAGGATACGTATAACGATGAAAGGCAACCCGAGAGGTAGCAGTCATTTCAGCTTCTATTCCGTATCGTTCAAGAAAAACACGATAATATCCAGTTTCGGCATGCTCTTTACGATGGGAAAACGGCGAATAATACCCTGTTCCGGTCACTTCACCTTCATGTTGTGACAATATGGCAGTTCCAACAATAGGCATTAATGAAATATCTCCCAGATCACCACACCCTGTTCCACTTAAATGCAACTGACTAAAGCCCGAAATGATAGAATCGCTATAATGATAACCAGAACACCAATCCCATCCTTTTCCAAATTGCGACGGACCAACATTGACAAAACCAAATGGAACGTTCGCACCAACAAAAACATGCCCATGACCTGCGGAACCGATAAACGGGTCAACATAGCGCGTCAAATTGGCAGCAGATGTCGTTATCACTAGTAAAAATCCTATTAAAGAAGTTGCAATCGTGTTTTTCATCCTTTACCTTTTTTATTAACCTTACTCAAAGATACTACTTTTGTTTGAAAACGGCAACACATTTCAAAAACAATATCTAAAAAAGGACCATTCATCTAATTATCAAAGAAATAAGCCAGACAGAAAGGATCTAGCTGAAATAAATTCAAACAACAATCCATGTTATTTACCTAGCTCTACCCCATATTTCTTTTAAACTTGTAAGAGTTTTGTAACAGGAATGTAGTATATTTGCAAAAAAAATTAAGATCTACGTTTTATGGACATTGTCTATTCGGGGATATTACTTTTCCTCTTTATATTAGCAATTTTCGACCTCACCGTCGGCGTTTCTAATGATGCAGTAAACTTTCTTAGTTCTGCAGTAGGTTCCAAAGCCGCAAAATTTCGTACAATTTTAATTATTGCCGCAATCGGTATATTCGTTGGCGCGACAACCAGCAACGGAATGATGGATATTGCACGCCACGGCATTTTAAATCCGGAACATTACTATTTTAATGAAGTGATGTGCATATTCCTTGCGGTCGTTGCATCCGATGTCATATTACTTGATATCTTCAACACGCTCGGAATGCCTACATCTACCACCGTGTCCATGATCTTTGAGTTATTAGGAGGTAGTACGGCACTCGCTCTTGTCAAGATCATACAATCGGGAGGAGGACTCAGTTATGCCGAGCTCATCAACACCGATAAAGCATTATCCGTCATTTTGGGTATATTCCTATCTGTGGCCATTGCCTTTGTATTCGGTTTTATCGTGATGTGGATATCACGTGTTATCTTTTCCTTTAATTACAAGAAACACTTAAGCTGGACGGCGGGTATTTTCGGAGGCTTGTCCACCACATCTATTATGTTCTTCCTTTTGGTAAAAGGGATCGGCCAAGCATCCTTCATGACATCGGAAATGAAGCTATGGATTGCCGACAACCAATCACTAATCATGTTAAGCTGCCTGATATTCTTCACGGTCCTCATGCAAACACTACATTGGTTAAAGATCAATGTCTTTAAAATTATCGTTCTTTTTGGTACTTTCTCATTGGCGATGGCTTTTGCAGGAAATGACCTTGTGAACTTTATCGGTGTCCCCCTAGCCGGTTTGTCTTCATACCAAGACTACATGGCAAATGGTGCAGGTATCCCTGATACAGAATATCTGATGACATCTCTGATGGACTCTGCTCATACTCCTTTTTACTTTTTGGCCGGAGCTGGCGCTATCATGGTAGTGGCTTTAGTACGTTCCAAAAAAGCACGCAAAGTGATTGAAACATCCGTAAACCTATCCCGCCAAGACGAAGGAGAAGAGGTGTTCAGTTCCTCACGCATAGCACGTAGCACGGTACGTAGTGTGATGAATACGACCAATGTACTTGTCTCGTACATTCCTCAACGCGCTAAAAGCTGGATCAACACACGTTTCAACACCGACGAGGCCATTCTAGAAGACGGGGTAGCCTTCGACATTGTTAGAGCTGCCGTCAATCTGGTATTAGCCGGCTTACTTATTGTTATAGGAACTTCGCTCAAACTACCTCTATCTACAACTTATGTAGCTTTTATGGTTGCGATGGGTTCTTCGCTTGCCGACCGCGCATGGGGGCGCGAAACAGCCGTTTACCGCATTACGGGAGTGATTACCGTTATCGGAGGATGGTTTATCACAGCCGGAGCAGCCTTTATTTTATGCTTCTTGATATGTAATGTCATGTACTTTGGTGGAGTTATCGCTATGCTGGCCATGATTGCATTAGTAGGTCTCATTTTGGTAAACAACAACCGCAAATACAAGAAGAAACAAGAAGTTGAGAATAAAGACACACTTTTCCGTCAGCTGGTCCGCAGCCACGACCGCAAAGAAACCTGGGAGTTACTTTGCCAGCACGTTCGTCAAACCCAAGGGCGGATGATTGCTTTTACGCGTGATACATACATCAACATTATAGACGGATTGATTAATGAAGACCTAAAAAGTCTACGTCACGCCAATTCCGACCTCAACGAAGAGAAAGCGATGTGGAAAAAGGTTCGCCGCAAAGAAATTGTAGGAATGCGTAGAATCGACTATTTGCTGGCTGTTGAAAAGAATACCTGGTTTCACCTTGGTTGTAACAGTGCATCACAAATCATTTATTGCTTAAAACGTATGTGTGAGCCTTGTATCGAGCATGTTGATAATAATTTCAAGCCATTGCCGAAAGCCTATATCGAGGAATTGACTCCACTACGGGACGAGTTGGTTGACATGCTTACAAAAACTTATGAAATGATCACCACTGGTGACTTTAAAGATGCAGACGAAGTACTGGTAAACGGTAATGCCATGAAAAGCCGCCTATCGCATATTCGCAATCAGCAACAAAACCGCATTCAAAGTGAAGACAGTAATATAAAAGTAGACCTCCTTTATCTCAGCACTTTACAAGAAACACAAGAGTTGATCAGTATGACCAGACACTTGTTACGTGCTAGTCGACGCTTCCAACAATAAAACATAGAATATAAAGGGATATTCAGAAGAAAGCGAGATACTTTTCGGTATCTCGCTTTCTTCTGAATGTATTCTTGTATAAACACATACCGCTTACAACTGCCACCATTTCTTTTTACGCGATGGTGTCCTTTCTACGCCATTACCTAACAGATACTCTTCATAGCTCTGTCCCGTCGTAATAAGTTCATAAATTACTCCCCAATCAGGCAAGCCACCTAAATTGCGATCGTCTATAAAGAGATCTGCTTTAAGTTTTCTGCTGTAATGTCGGTTTGTTTCTTTACTATCTTCCAAATAATCTTTGTTTGCTGCATAAAAAATGACACCGCGTGCGGCACACCACTCTACAGCTTCTTCCAACAATTCCCCTTCACGCACACTCCACAAAATCAGTTGATGCCCGTCATCTATCAATCGTTTTAACGTTTGTGTAGCAAAAGGAAGTTCTTTACCAATGGCCGGATACCGATGTTCTACAATCGTTCCATCAAAATCTACTGCTATTATCATAAGCTATTCTATATTAATTCTTTTTGTAAAATATATTGCCTTTTCATCCGTTTTATTCGGTCTTTACATCTTTACTAAAATAACACCGAAAAGGATTCACGTAACTGCCTGCAGCTGCACGCCTGAATGTTATTCCGTCTGGTGCCAATATATACGTTTTATCAGCCGACGCAACCTGTAAACACGTCAATGTACCTCGCATCACTCCTGAAGAAACATGATCTGTTGAACATTCAACCCATCCACCCATGGCTTTAAGAACAACTTTAGGCTGCGACAAACGCCGCACATTACGAATAAGAAGTGGTGTATAAGCACCAATGCCCGTTGTTTTCATAAAAACATCTGTCCCACGCTGGTTGTAACAAGCCAACTCAAAGCCATTCGGACAACCTTCTACGGTAAAAGGCAAGTAAAGCGTTTCCCACAGGCCATCTCCCATAAACTTACGTTCATAAGACAATGAATCAGCACCCGCATAAAAACGGAAAGGAACAGTAAGCGGACATGCATCTACCCATTGAATAGGTCGTATAGCCCTGCCCTTGCCATCCTTCGATACAGAAACAACGTTTTTCCAACTTTCAGGAACCCATGCAACAGCCTCTCTATTTACATAAACCAAGGCATTACAAATAGACGGTCTATGCTCAAAACTTTTACTTTGTTGTGGAAGAGCGATTTTTGTTAAATCGAGCGCTCCCACATTCTTCCACGATATGCGGGAGAGTTTCATTGCACTCCAACCTCCATGCAATGTCTTTACACCATCAGCGGTAAAAACAGAATCCGGCGGTGGTGCCAAAACACCTAACGTCAAATGCGTCCAATGCTCCTGCGTAGCTTCCGACTCTGAAACGGTTGTAAACACTCCGCCTCCAGCCTTACTATATACCAGCAAACGCGGATCATCACCCGGATACCTATAGCCCAGGACTCTTCCATCCCTTTCTTCCCAATATGCATCTGCATGATTTTCCGCTTTCAACTGTACACCAGCATTCTTTTTACTCCCGACAACCGGTATAAGCCATACACCGTTTTCTGTTTGCAAATAAAAACCGCCCTTCACACGTTTCTGCCTGACCCATCGAAATACACTGCTTACAGCCGCATATGTGCCGTCAGACAATAACAGTTTATCAACATCGCCATAATTTAACCCTGCATTTCCCACCATAGATGTAGCCATCGCTTTGTGTACATCATTCCGCTCTGCCACTACCATGTAGGTATCATCCTCCACTCTATTTCTCCCCTGCATGCCCTCATAAGCATTCATACAATTTCCCTGCAAAGGATAAAGCAGACAACCAACTATTACAATTATCAGTCTCAAAGTCATACTTTACAAAGATATTAAAAATCGAGAAACTTAAAGGTATTTGAAATGAATAAAGTACACGAATATTTTTAAAGAATAGTCCTCACAACACAGCTCAACATCACAGAAAAAGTTGCTCCTTTCTAAAGGACACCTAGTTTACTGTAATATTCTTGATTTAACAGGTATATATTCTTATAAAAGGAGACCGTTTTCAGCATCATCGTAACTGACTCATTCCATTCTGATTCTTCCTTATTGGATATTACACTGTATACATAAAGTATAACAGACTGGGCATGTCTTTGCAACGACATGCCCA
>CABSGW010000046.1 GCA_902477365.1 uncultured Prevotellaceae bacterium | reverse complement strand
GATTGATCATGGGATGTTCAATAACCTCACCTTCCTGGAAGCCCCATTTATCCATAAGACGCGCTATACGTTCACTTGCAAACAGACGCATCAGGTTATCTTCCAAAGAAACAAAAAATACAGAAGAACCTGGATCTCCCTGACGACCAGCACGTCCACGTAACTGACGGTCAACACGGCGGCTTTCATGACGTTCTGTACCAATAATAGCCAGACCTCCAGCCTCTTTTACTTCGGGACTTAATTTAATGTCAGTACCACGACCAGCCATATTCGTTGCAATCGTGACAGAACTGCTCTGTCCTGCTTTAGCAACAATATCAGCCTCTTTTTGATGTAGCTTCGCATTCAATACGTTATGCGGTATCTTACGCATCTGCAACATCTTGCTGAGCATTTCCGAAATTTCAACGCTTGTAGTACCCACAAGTACGGGACGACCAGCTTGTACCATCGTTTCAATCTCTTCAATAACAGCCTTGTATTTCTCGCGTTTCGTCTTATAAACGCGGTCATTCATGTCATTACGCAATATCGGGCGATTGGTCGGAATTTCAACTACATCCAACTTGTAAATATCCCAGAATTCACCAGCTTCCGTAATAGCTGTACCAGTCATACCTGATAGTTTATGGTACATACGGAAATAGTTCTGCAAAGTGATTGTTGCAAATGTTTGTGTGGCAGCTTCTACCTTCACATGCTCTTTTGCTTCTACGGCCTGATGCAAACCGTCGCTCCAACGACGACCGTCCATGATACGTCCCGTTTGTTCGTCAACAATTTTAACCTCACCATCCATCACCACATATTCATCATCTTTATTGAACATGGTGTAGGCTTTCAATAATTGCAGAATCGTATGAACACGCTCGCTTTTTACAGCATAATCAGCAAACAGTGCATCTTTACGCTCTAAACGTTCTTCATCAGACAGAGCGGTATTAGCCTCCAACTGAGACATTTCTCCTGTAATATCAGGAAGAACAAAAAGTGTAGGATCAGATACAGCATTAGCTAACCATTCATTTCCCTTATCGGTCAAATCCACACTGTTCATTTTCTCTTCAACAACAAAGAACAGCGGATGTGTTGCTTCCGGCATACGTTTATTGTTGTTCTCCATATAAATCTCTTCCGTCTTCAACATACCGGCTTTAATACCTTGTTCTGAAAGGTATTTAATCAACGGTTTGTTTTTAGGCAGTGCCTTGTGACTACGGAATAACTGAAGAAAACCTTCTTCTTGTTTGTCCTTGTCACCTGAAGAGATCAGCTGTTTTGCTTCGGCCAAATATTGCGTAGCTAATTGACGTTGTGCATTTACCAACTTTTCTACCAAAGGTTGGTATTCTTCGAACAATTGCACATCACCTTTCGGGATGGGGCCTGAAATGATTAACGGAGTACGGGCATCATCAATCAATACCGAGTCAACCTCATCGACAATTGCATAATTATGTGTGCGTTGTACCAAGTCTTTTGGACTGATAGCCATATTGTCACGCAGATAATCAAAACCGAACTCATTGTTCGTTCCA
This sequence comes from uncultured Prevotellaceae bacterium, assembly GCA_902477365.1. Taxonomy (GTDB): domain Bacteria; phylum Bacteroidota; class Bacteroidia; order Bacteroidales; family Bacteroidaceae; genus Alloprevotella. The sequence goes on along the minus strand of CABSGW010000046.1, from coordinate 11,901 downwards.
AATGTAATATCAGCTCTATATGCGCGGCGCCGTGCTTCAGAATTCGGTTGATGACGGTCGATACAATCCACGCTTAAACCATGGAACATATACAACGGCCCCATCCATTCAGAGTCACGCTTCGCCAAATAATCATTTACAGTGACAACGTGTACACCATTACCAGTCAAGGCATTCAGGAACACAGGTAATGTTGCTACCAATGTTTTACCTTCACCGGTAGCCATCTCGGCGATTTTACCCTGATGAAGTACCACACCACCGAACAGCTGCACATCATAATGCACCATGTTCCATTGCATATCGTTACCACCGGCCAACCAATGATTTTGATAAATAGCCTTATCGCCTTCAATACGAACAAAATCATGTGTAGCAGCAAGTTCACGATCAAAGTCTGTTGCCGTTACGGTTATTTCCGTATTCTCAGAAAAACGGCGAGCGGTCTCCTTGACAATCGCAAAAACATCCGGCAAAGCATCCGTCAGAGCCTCCTCAAACCGCTCTAACACATCTTTTTCTAATTTATCAATTTGGTTGAAGATAACTTCGCGATCTTCCAGAGGTGTATCTTCTACTTTTCCTTTTAATTCCTCGATTTTTTCTTTTATGTCGTTTGCTGAGTTCTGAATTGTTTGACGAATTTCCTGCGTTTTTGCACGCAACGCATCATCATCCAACTGAGCTATAGCCGGATAAGCAGCTTTTACTTTCTCTACCCACGGTTGAATTTCTTTCATATCCCGGGTGGACTTGTTTCCAAAAAGCTTACTTAATAATTTATTGAAGTCCATTATGTCTTATTTTTATTATTCAAAATGTGAGAATTACGGGCACAAAGTTAGCATAAAAAGCTGGCTAAACAGTATGTTTGCCCGTATTTGTTAACGCAAACCGCTCAATGGAGCTACTGAACAGGCATTAGGAGCCCTAATGCGCATCACCTGAGCGATAGTCGGTGCAATACGGTCAACACTCACAGGAGTGTCTATACGTTCTGCACATACATTTTGTCCAAAAAAGAAAATAGGGAAAGGCACATAAGATTCACGCATCAATTTATTTTCTTGCGTGCTTTCATTAACCAAACGCCATCCTGGGGCAACATGTATTAAAATATCACCCGAACATTTGGGGTTATAACTATTCCGAATACGGCTTATTCCTGGTGTCCAAGCCCCTAATTGCAAACGTTGCGAAGTATACACATCTTTCACACCGCTCATTTGAATGAGGAAATCCTGAGAACGTTCCAGTACCTCTACCAAATTAAGTTGTTTGTCTTCAATCAACTTATGGTTTAGATAGATTTCTGAACCAAAACAAGCTTCCACATAGCTACCTTGACCATACACGGCCATCAGATACATATTCAAGAGCGAAGATGCCCTATCTATTTGAAATTTACCGGTTGGTATACGATATTTTGAAAGATCAGCCGTCTCTTGATCCGTATATCCCGTCGAGGTAATAACAAATAAGGTATTCTTCAATCCGACCTTGTTGTCAACCGCATCGAGAATATTTCCTAAAACATGATCAAGACGCACATAGGTATCCTGTATTTCCATTGGAGCTTCTGATGCGGGACGATGTTGATAATTACCTGCATAGAACGTGAGCGACAAATAGTCGGTCACAGCATCGCTACCGATGGTCGTAGCGCGCAAGCAAGCTTCCGTTATGGCTTGTACTTCTTCATTTACTAAGCCTGATGTTTTAAAATCAACAAAACTTTTATCACCTGCAAATTTATGTTTGAAAGGATTCTTCATCCCTCCAGAAAGAAAATAATTGAAATTTCCAACTAAGTCGGATGATGGCTCCCACACCGTTTTTTTCAACCGGTCAGAAAGCGATTCATATTGATTCTGAACATTTGCCCACGAAGGCAAAGAACCGTAATAACTACTTCCACACCAAACCCCGGTTTCGTCATTCAGCCATACCGCACCATCTGCCGAATGTCCTGCTCCTAACACTGCTGCATCGCGGAAAGGGGCTATAGCATATACAATGGCTTTACCGTCTGTCGCTACTTTCAACTCATCACTGATTGTAGAAACACCCAGATATTGAGGTGACGAAGTCTCAAATGTTGCGTTGCCTTGAAAACCTTTATCCTCTACGCAGTAAACAGGACGTAACGTATTTCTATCAAGCCACTTTTGACCAACAATACCATGATCATAAGGCGTTGTACCTGTCACAATGGATGCAACAGCAGAAGCACGGTCTAATTTCGATATCGTATATTCCGCTTGAGTATAAACGCGGCTTTCTTGTAATAATCTCCGAAATCCCTTATCCCCATACAAAGGCATAAAGGCTTCCATGTAATCAGACCTTAACTGGTCAATGGTAATATTGACAACTAGTTTTGGTACAGTCAAAGTAGTTTGGGCTTCAGCTGCCGAAAAAGCCATTGCGGCTAAAAGGGAAGTTAGATAATGGCTTTTACTCATGCTTGTTGCTTACTACGTTGTTTCTTATATAAATATATTTTTGCTGCTGAACGGACCCACAAATTTAATGCCAAAACAGCAATGGCAGGTGGAAAAAATTGAGGAAAAGCCGGCCACAACAACATAAAAAAAGTTAATACCGTAACAGCAATAGGGTGGAATATATCAAAATTTCCTTTACGCGTTTTGTACACCATCCAAGGTAAGTAACATAAAGGCAACGGATTAAGTATGATAATTAACCAATTAGAGCCTACCGTTGGGTGATCTGACATAAAGAAAAGGAATGTAACCACACAACCTGCTAGTCCTTGTAAGCCATATAGCAGGAGGTCATATCCCCACCATTTTTTTTGCCACCGCCATTCTGACAGACATACAAGCATTGTCAGCAACAAGCATAAACAAAAAAACACCATGGGTGTGAATAGCATACTATCAGACTTCTTTCCTTGTGGTTCACCGGTCACAATACAGGAGGTTTGATTCACCAGCTTTCTTTCCGAACGGTCATAAGCCTCAATTTCGGCATGGTCCGCATACGACATCATCAAAAGAGGAGCAAACATTTGTTGACGTGCTGTTATCGGCCTGTCAGCTTCCGCTCCCAACAAGATATCTTGCCCAAACTCAGACCATGGATAATTTTTCGTGTAACGATGTATAATATCCCGATAGGTTAACGGCATATGAGCCTCCGAATATTTCACAGTCCCATCAATCGATTCTTCTATTTTATCACGAGCGCGAGTTGTACAATTATCATACAAGAAATTATAACGATACACACGGTTTTCTTTCTGATAATTCTCCAGTAACAATTGATACAGTTTTACTTTCTCATGCACACACAAGTTCAATTCTTGTTCTACAACGTCCGATCCTCGCATAGCATATGATTCCGCAAAAATATCATAAGGAAGAACTCCTAATTCATAGTCTGTTTCTCCCTTTACAAAGCGCCATATAAAATGAGGTTTTCCAAAATCAAATACACCATAATTGAATACCCAGTCGTCACCACTTTGCAGATCCTGTATTCTTAAAGCTGTATGTCCATACAACTCATAAATTAAATTTCCAGGAGAACAGGTCAACAAGCTTACACGCAAATTATCTTCTGCCTGTTGCGTTTGCTCAGAGGAATGCACCATCGATGCTTGACAAACAACAGCCAACCATATAAAACCAAATAAACAAGATAAAAATCGACGCATTCGAATTAATATTCCGTTTTATCTTCCGTATTCATCCACAACCGGAAAGCTTCTATCGCCTCATCCCGTAACAAAGCCTCTGTTTTCAAGCAACGTTCAGCACGAGGAACAGCCAATTCATCATAAATAAAAGAATCATCAAAACCAATCTTTTTTGCATCATCTTTCGTGTTACCATAATACACTTTGTCCAGATGAGCCCAATAAATAGCCCCCAAGCACATAGGACAAGGCTCACAAGAAGTATACAATTCACATCCTTCCAAATTAAAGGTATGCAGTTTTTTACAAGCAGATCGTATGGCGTTCACTTCAGCGTGTGCCGTCGGGTCACATGAGTCTGTCACACGATTTACCCCGGTAGCAACAAGTTCTCCGTCCTTTACAATCAGCGCACCAAAAGGGCCACCACCGTTTTTAACATTCTCTACAGAGAGGCGGACAGCCTCACGCATCCATTCTTCTTTCTTATACGTATTCATCTTTCTATCCTTTCATCGAGCAAAGATACAACAAACCACATAATAACCACGGAAATAAATCAATAAATACAAGTAAACAGACCTAACAAAAATACGGTTTCCAATGTGATTTGGAAACCGTATAATCTCTTTTATTACAAATTCAAAATTAGAAATAAAGATATCTCCGATCTTTCACATTTGCCTTCAGCAATAATTCAAAATTGTAATTAGATGCTGCACGCATACTCAACTGATTTAAGCGAAGCTCTTCCGACTGTTCGTTAAAGCTCTCTTTATCGTTCTTCTTACGTGACAACACTTGATACATAAACACACCGTTATTACCTTTTACAGGCCCTGCAAACTGATTGATAGCTGCAACGCTTACCGCACCTGCCAATGCGGGTTCACTAGAGCCTGTTGCACGTACAAACGCAGGACCTGACATTGAAACAGCCATTGTATCAGCTACAGCTCCAGTAACAGCCTTAGCCTGATTCAGATCTTTTATGTTTTTCATCTGAGCCATCAACTTCTCTGCCTTCTTTTCGTTCTTGACCATTGTTGTCAGCTGCCCTTTTACGTCTTCCAAAGAACGATAACCGCTTTTGTATATTTTCGTAACTACAGCAACCATCAAATGATCATTGTTACCACATTCATAAAGTTGAGATACATCGCCTTCTTTTGCATCAAACACCCATCTCAAAGCCTCGCGAGTACCCGGAATATTTGCCACATAATGTACACTATTGGGGAATTCACCGCTTTCAATGACGCTATATCCACTCTTAGCTGCATTCGCTTCCATATCTTTCAAGGTAGGATTAGCAGCTACAAAACGGCTAAATTCATTGTACGCTTTTGAATAAGTATCTTTGCTGAACTCTATCGGACGTTTAATCACCGCAATGTCGTATTTGGTTGTCATTGCTTTACGATCTGTTACCTGGGCAATAATCTGAACCTGTCCCAATGTGATTTTCTCGATTTGGTTAACAGGCATATTGGTGATAGTCTGAATATATTTCAGATCATCTTCTCCCATCGTAGCTGTTTCATAACCACGTGAGGTCATCCACTGTTTTTGTCCGTCTTGGTTGTATTTTTTTGCAATTTCTTCAAAGTCCGCACCTGCTTTCAATGCATTATAAATGCTGTCCGCACTCTTGTCCGCACCTTGGCCTCCGGCATGGATGATACGGAACTGGATCGAATCCGGTGCTTGTATTTTAGAAATCAGTTTGATCACATTCAATGAATTATCCGACATATTCAAATACGGATCAGTAACCACACCCACCGAAACAGAATCCAACGCGTTCTGAATATCCATTGGTAAGGCATTTTTAGTTACAGGTACTTGAGCGTAATTAACCGTAGAATTGCTCTGACGAACCACTCGTGCAACATCACTTTCTTCACGAAGTTGTGTGGCCAGTTCATTCATTTCTTTATAAAGATCTTCTTTATCTTTTTCGCTTGGTGTTACTGCATAATCAACATACTTTACCACACGATGCTCCTCAGGAACTAAAAACAACTCTTTCTTCTTTTCATACATGGCTTTCAAGTCTGCATCGCTAACCTCTACATCCTTATCTGCAACGGTTGTAAACGGAACGGCTACCACCAGTGTATTGTTAGTAGTAATACGGTTTTCATAAGCCATTTTTGCGGCTACCGGGTTTGAAACAAAACTCTTACCTAAAAGAACTTGGAACTTTTCCGTCAACAAACTCTCACGTAGTGACTTTTCAATAAAGCCCCAATATTTATAGAGATTCTGGTAGTATTCCATGTATTCGGCCGGAACCTGGTCTGGCTGATTCTGCATCGTCTCATATTCTTTCAAGAAATTTCTGAGCATCGTAGCATCAAACATCCCGGTCTGCTCATTGCGGAAAGGCGTCTGCATCAGGAGCTGATGTGCACCACTATTTATGATGTACTGTACCTCTGCATCCGTCACAGTCAAACCCAGTTTCTCAGCTTCATGCTCTATCAACTTATTGCTGACATAAGTTTGCCAAACTTGGTCCTTCAAACCATTCTGTTCGTTTTCATCGAGCGATGTCACACCGCGCATAAACTTAACGGCTTCTGTATACTCATCGATAAGAGCCTGATACTCTTGAACAGAAAGATTTTCTCCGTACACTTCACCGATTTGTTGTTTACTCTGGTTAGACGAAGTCTCAATAGAGCGGAAAAACTCCTCGGCAATAAATGCAAAGAGTGCAAGACCGATCACTACGATCAACAGCGTACCTTTGCTTCTAATTTTTTGTAATGCTGCCATTGGTTTTGAGTTTATTATTTTTTTATTTGTTATTTGTTTGCTATTTAAGGCGCACAAAGATATTAAAAAAGCAGGACACAACGATATGTTTTGCCCTAATTTTGTCTTTTAGAATGTGTTTCAAGTATGGTTTTTCTCATTTTCTCTCCTGTTTTCAGGAAGCTTTTACCGGTTTTGTCATTTCACGTGGAATACTGTCAGTCTGTTCCGAATCGTCCGGCATAGGAACAACACCCGCCGAATTAATAATTTCATATTCGGTCATCTGCTCATTAGACCAGAACCGATCCCCCTCCAGCTCTTGATCGGGTTCTATGATATGCATATATTTATAAGAATAAATCTTATGTTTTTCCATATCCCAAAACAACTCTTCCGTCCGGAACTTCACACCTTTTTGGTTCTTGATAAAGACACGTCCTCTCAATTCCCATAAATTTTGGTTATACCAATATGCTGTATCGGCCGTTATGTACAACTCCACATGGAATTTTGCATCAAACTTTTTCAGGAATATTCCTTTGGGAAACACTTGCCGGGGAGGATTGGTTTTATCATAAACTTGCCATTCTTCGGCCACAATCTTATAACGGATCACTCCTGAATCTGAAATCAATTTAGACACTCCGTAAGTAGTCATAGCCGGTATCGAATCACGCAATACCACAGGAGGAGCCATATCCGGCTCATCTTCGCTACACGATGCTAACGGAATGATTATCAATCCGCATACAAGCAAAAACGGATAGAGATGTGTATGGATTCTTCTTGAAAAAAGAGATCGTATATACATGCTAATGAAAACAGGGTTTTAGTCCACTTTACGTTTCAAGAACCAAAGTTCATTAAAGGTCAATCCCACGCATAAACGGAAATAATTCTCTGTAATCATATTACCAGCTTTGGGGCTTACATGTTCCCACTGAGCTGAAATATTCAGGATAGAACGATTGTTATACCGGTTCATTATAGGCAATCCCACACCAAGGCTCACACTATACTCATTAGCACCTTTTTGACCATTAACCTTTGTATAGGGTGTTGTATACGACACACCGGCACGATACCGGATATGGTCGCGATAGTTCATACCCAACATATTCGGCAGGTATTCCATACCCAATGCCACCCGATGCCGGTCCAGCATCGAACCGGAATGGCTTTCGTAACGCATCGAGACTCCATCATCAATCAATTGAGGATAGCGAGCTTTACTCCAAAGCTGTGTGGTATAGTCCAATCCCAGTGTCCATGTGTTCTTATATTTCCAGGTGGCACCAATACCAAACGAGTGCGGCAATTCAAAGGCATTGCGAGCCTTCAACGTATCACCACCTTGCACATTTCCATTGTTGAGACGCTGGTTCATAAAAGAAGCCGAGGCGTCCAATCCGTGCCCCAGCCCATAAGTAGCTCCCAAAACCAAACGGTTATTCGTATTCAGTTTAGTCTCATACTGAATACCAAAGTCCAATTTATAGTTACTAATGTTGGCTTTATAAATTCTACGCAGAGGTTGAATACTCGATTCACTAAAAACAGCCTGTGTCGTATGGGTATAGTCTCCCCAGAAGTAACTGAAGTTTGCTCCCACTGAAAGGTTCTTGACAGGTTCCCAACCTAAACCTACGTAAGCCTGGTGTATGCCGCCGTTTCCATCAAAACGTGTAGTTGTCGTCAATTCTCCAAGCCCATCAATATCGGGAAGGGTTTCTGAATTGGAAAATTCATAACCAATAGAGCTAAAGGGAACAACACCAACCGAAACACCTACATTCCGCCAGGCACGGAAAGCAACATTCAAATAATCCAACGATGAATTATTAACATTGACGCGTTGTCCCCCACCAGAGAAATTGGCGAATTGCAACGAAACGCCCCCGTCAAAAATAAACGTCAACGAATCTATTGCCGAATAAGATGCCGGGTTCTGCATATTTAACAAGGTTCCATTGCGCATTCCCAATGCAACACCACCCATACCTTTATTAAACCCTTGTGCCTGATCTGAAAGCAAACCAAACCCATAACGTGAATAAGGTGAGTTACTTCCACTTGTCTGTGCACTGAGAACACCCGCCATCATCGCAAGACAACTTACGAGTAACGTCTTCTTCTTATTACTTATCATTATATTCTAATATACAATTAAGTCCGCGAGGAACTAAATATTTATCTGCAAAGATGATACTTTTTATGCGGCTGTCAAAATCAAATCCATCGCCTCCAGTTAAAAAAACCAAAAGGCGAGGGTATTTTTCTCTAAACTGACGAATGTACCCTTCTATTTCGAACCGTATACCGCGCATTACACCACTTCGGATTGCACTCTCCGTATCGTACCCCATACATGGACAATCCCCCTCAGGAGAAATCAACGGCAACTTACTGGTACGGTCATGCAACACATGCAACCTCATCCAAACCCCCGGTGCTATATTTCCGCCTTGGTAACATCCTGTTGCGTCAACAAATTCATACGTAATACATGTTCCAGCATCAATAATCAGCAATTCACGTCCGGGACAACGGTTCACCGCCCCCACTACTGCCGCTAACCGATCGCTCCCCAATGTCTGAGGTGTCCGATATTGATTTTGAATGGGCAAAGGGGTGGTATAATTCAACCTTAAAAGGGGTATTGATAAGGCACAAAGCACTTGTTCTACCACTTCCGACAATTGTATTACCGAAGATACGATCCCCTTCTCACAAGGATGTTGTTGCAAGAAATCAGCAAGCCCCTCAAGGGTTTCGTTGGAGGTCACCATCTCGTATTTTGGTTCTTCTTCCTGAAAGGCTACAATTTTTGCTGCCGTATTTCCGATGTCAATGATGAGGTTCATGATAGCTTTAACGAGTTGCAAAAATACAAAAAAAGAAGATGCGACTCATGTAATCGACAAGAATAAAAAAGTCAGGAAGGGTTTTATTTCACATAGACCCGATCCTATTTCATCCAATAATCCCCTGTATAACAGAACAACATGAAGAAGCATTGCTTTTGTGCAACACTCCTTCATGTCCTAATAATCTATTACGAAACGATTAGTTGTTTTCTGGGCGCAATTTGCGAACCGTTTCTGCAGTACGCCACATTTCGCTATCGTGCAATGCCTGCAATTCTTTTTCCAACTTCTCGCGATAATCCGGTTGAGAGTTCGAATCAATTGAAATTTGTGCCTCATTACCTGTCTTTACAGAATCATACAGCTGCTGCATAACGGGTTTGATAGCATCGTGGAAAGGACCCATCCAATCCAAAGCACCGCGCTGAGCTGTCGTTGAACAGTTTGCATACATCCAGTCCATACCGTTTTTAGCAAACAAAGGCATCAATGACTGTGTCAACTCTTCAACAGTCTCATTAAAGGCCTCAGAAGGAGTATGTCCGTTTTCACGCAGCACTTCGTACTGAGCCAACAACAAACCTTGGATAGCTCCCATCAAAGAACCACGTTCACCTGTCAAGTCTGAATAAACCTCACGTTTAAAGGTTGTTTCAAACAAATAACCAGAACCAACGCCAATACCAAACGCCAATGTACGGTTCAAAGCATTACCGGTAGCGTCCTGGTAAACAGCATAAGAGCTATTCAAGCCACGACCTTCCAAGAACATGGTACGCAAAGAAGTACCAGAACCCTTAGGAGCGACCAATATAACGTCAATATCGGCAGGAGGGATGATATTGGTTCTTTCTTTGTATGTAATACCAAAACCATGAGAAAAATAGAGCGCTTTACCCGGAGTCAAATACTCTTTGATCTGTGGCCATACAGCAATTTGAGCTGCATCTGAAAGCAACATACAGACAATTGTACCCTTCTGGGCAGCCTCTTCAATAGAGAACAAGGTTTCTCCCGGAACCCATCCGTCAGCTACGGCTTTGTCATAGGTTTTACCCGGACGCTGTCCTACAATCACATTGAAACCGTTATCACGCAGATTACATGCTTGTCCGGGACCTTGTACGCCATATCCCAATACTGCAATTGTCTCGTTCTTCAAAACTTCACGAGCTTTTTCCAATGGAAATTCTTCGCGGGTCATAACATTCTCTACAACACCGCCAAAATTCATTTGTGCCATTTGTTTAATCAATTTGCGCAACCATCTCTGATTGCAAATTACATTTATTTATTTTTATCAATCTTCTTATTCTGCAAAGGTCACTTCGCACCGGCAAACAATTTCACCTTGTCCGCTTGTCGAAACATTTTTATGGACTTCAACCGCATATACATTTTCTTTCACTTCCTGTAAATAGAAACTCAGCGGTTCGCCACAGTACGATTCCACATTATAAGCAACCTCTAACCTGCTTATACGTTGTTTTTCATAACGCTCCTTGGGAAATAAATCCAACACATGTTCTATATACCGGATACTGTTGACGTGGTTGTTTATATCAATGTCACTATAATACGTCTGCACGGTACGTACTGGCTCCGTATTCTTCACGCGTATACGCGACGGTTTTCTCACCGGGCACGGCTTCTCCGTATCAATAAGCCCCTGAAAGCCTGTGTCAGCCAGTTGGGCGATGTCAACAGGCTGACGAGTATCCATATTGATCATAGCCCAAATGGTATAGGCGTATCCCAATATTTCACCTCCTTCGCCCACAAACGAAAAGCAACGATCCGTAAACAACCGGTACACGCTACTGATCCATGTCTCGATGGTGTAACGCTCACCGGTGCGAGGTATGCGATTCATCTCGATAACCATGCGTGAAAGCACCCATGCATGATCCGATTCGTTCAGCCGCACCATTCCAAATCCATGTTCGTTGGCATGAAAACTAGCACACTTCAATAAATGGTTTCCTAAAAATCCCCACGACAAATGCCCGGTATAATCTTCCTGAAACGGTTCTACCTCGTATGAATAGCGTCCTATTTTGCTTGGAAAGGTACTCATTTTATTATGCTTTTAAATTCTGCTCTGCTTGACGTTCGTTCAGAAATTCGGTCAGTTCCTCACGGCGGCTCTTCGTGATGGCGATAGCTCCTGAACGCACAAACTGCAATACACTGTCAAACTGTTTCAGTTTCCGGTAAAGAGTTACGATATCCTCGGTCAATCCCTCTTTGGAAACAATGGAATAAGTAGGATTTACTTCCACAATCTTACCATCGTAAAAGCGTATCAATTTTGATATTTCGTGATTCTCCAGCAACTTTGGTGTCGACACCTTGTAAAGCGCCGATTCCATGATGAAGATTTCGTTATCGGTGAAGTAGTTGGCCTGCACCACATCAATCTTTTTCTCTATTTGCTTGGTAATTTTCTGGATGGTACTCTCATCACTCCAGCAGGTAATGGTGTAACGGTGTATCCGTTCCACTCCCGAAGCCGATACGTTAAGGCTTTCGATATTCACCTGGCGGCGTGTGAAAACGTTTGTTACCTGATTGAGAACAGGCTGATGGTGATTACCAGAACAA
>CABSGW010000045.1 GCA_902477365.1 uncultured Prevotellaceae bacterium | reverse complement strand
GACGGTATACAAATAAGAACCATGAAAGGTAAAAAGCAACAGAACCCATGGACGTGGATTCCATCGCTGTACTTTGCAGAGGGAATTCCCTATGTCATTGTCATGACACTTTCCGTTGTCATGTATAAACGGTTAGGTATCTCAAATACCGATATAGCCTTATACACCAGTTGGTTATACCTACCTTGGGTTATCAAGCCCTTTTGGAGTCCTTTCATAGACCTAATCAAGACCAAGCGATGGTGGATTGTTACCATGCAGCTGCTCATTGGTGCCGGACTTGGCGGTGTAGCCTTTACGCTGAACGTACCACACAATATCCAATGGACGCTCGCTTTCTTCTGGTTAATGGCTTTCAGCAGCGCCACACACGACATTGCCGCCGATGGTTTCTACATGCTGGAACTACGCCCCAAGCAACAAGCTTTCTATGTAGGCATACGCAGCACCTTCTATCGCATAGCAACCATTGCCGGGCAGGGGTTGCTCATCACCCTTGCCGGTAATCTGGAAGCCTACACCCGGCGTGTAGCCTATTCGTGGAGTCTGACTTTCTATGTGATTGCAGCTCTTTTTATCGGTGTGACACTCTATCATGGATTGGTGTTGCCACGCCCACGATCAGACCGGAAACTTCCCTTTATCCCGGGACAATTATTCAAGAACTTCCTACAAACTTTTGTTGATTTCTTTCGCAAGCCACAGGCTTTCACGGCTATTCTGTTTATGCTTTTCTACCGTTTCCCTGAAGCTTTGCTTGTTAAGATTTGTCCCCTGTTCCTGCTTGATTCACGCAAATTAGGCGGTATGGGACTCTCTACCTCCGAAATTGGATTTGCACAAGGCACACTGGGTGTGATCGGACTTACGGTCGGTGGCATTATCGGTGGCATTGCCGCCTCACGAGGCGGACTGCAAAGATGGTTGTGGCCAATGGTGTGGAGCATTTCGCTACCCAACATCGTGTACGTATACATGGCTTATGTGCAACCGGAAAACTTTGGCGTGGTATGTGGCCTGATCTTTATTGAACAATTCGGCTACGGATTCGGTTTCACAGCCTATATGCTTTACCTTATCTATTACGCCCAAGGACCGAGCAAAACAGCCCACTATGCACTATGCACCGCCTTTATGGCCCTGAGTATGATGCTACCGGGAATGATGGCCGGTTGGTTGCAGGAGAGCATTGGCTACCAGCATTTCTTCCTCTTCGTGATGGTTTGTTGCCTCATCACGATAGTTGTAGCCAAACTGATACATATCGACCCTCAATTTGGACGGGAAAAAGAATAGCAGACAACGCACTCCACATGCCTTAGGAAAAGGAACACCTTGAAATAACAAATGATTATGAGGTAACAGCAACCACTTCGCCGGTATCGGTATCCATAATAAATCCACGCACGGTAATGTCGCGTGGCACTAATGGATGGTTCTTGACCAGATCGACGGTCTCACATACGGCATCGGGCGTATGGCTGAAACCATGCAGCCAACTATTCAAATCGATACCACAATGGCGCATCAACGAAATATGCTCTTCGTCAATCCCCCTTCTTCGCATCAAATCCAACATGACTTCGGCATTCATACCTTGTACACCACACTGGGTATGACCGATTATCATAATCTCTTCTACCCCTAATTCATAAATGGCAACCAGCAAACTGCGCACCGTACTGTCAAAAGGATTCGTAATAGTTCCACCCGCATTTTTTATCATCTTGACATCGCCATTACGGATGCCCAATGCGGCGGGAAGCAACTCAACCAAACGCGTATCCATACACGTGACAATAGCCACCTTCTTGTCCGGATACTTTGTCGTGACATAAGGTTTGTACGCCTTTTTACGTACAAACTCGCGATTATATTGTAACAGGTCTTCTATCATCTTATCACTGTCTTTTTGTTTCCCGAATAACAACGGAGAAAGAAGAAAGCACCACAGCCATACATCCTCTCCTCTGTTATCAGAAATCACACATCATGTAGAGCAACTGGGCATCTTGTTAAAAAGAGAAGCCCAGTCGGCTGTTCCGTCCTGGGCTGTCTATTTTTTTCGCTCATACATGGAAAAAATAGTTATCCCCTACCCGACAGACAGGAAAACTGAATACAAAAATACAAATTGTTGATAAAACATAAAAGAACCCCCTTTATAAAAAAGAAACAAAACGCTTCTACAATCAAAAGCCCTTTTTGTAATCTGCAAAAAAACACTACCTTTGTTCCAAAGAAATTCAAACCATGTTACTCATAGCCGACAGCGGATCAACTAAAACAGCCTGGTGTGTACTGCAAGAAGGACATACCCATTCATACTTCAAAAGTTCAGGGATTAATCCCTACATGCAAAATCAGGAAGAAATAGTCCATTCCTTACAAGTAGAATTATTACCTCAACTGACCCCTAAATCCATAACAACTATTTTCTTCTACGGAGCTGGGTGTACTCCTGATAAAGCCCCGTTGTTGGAAAACGTTTTCAATCAGTTGTTTCCCCAAGCTGAAGTAAACATACATACCGACCTGTTGGGAGCAGCCCGTTCGCTGTGTGGATGCCACACCGGCATAGCCTGTATTCTGGGTACCGGGTCGAACAGTTGCCTGTATGATGGCAACACAATCACTCACAACACCCCACCTTTGGGATTTATATTGGGAGATGAAGGAAGTGGAGCCGTATTGGGAAAAAATCTGGTAGGAGAACTGATTAAAGGAAATATACCGCAAGAAATTCGCAAGGCTTTTGAAGAAGAGACCAAGCTCACTTTACCAGAAATCATCCAGCGTGTATACCGCAGCCCTTTCCCAAATCGTTTTCTGGCCACACTCTCCTCTTTTATCGCAGCACACAGGGAACACCCTGCTATACACACGTTCCTTATAAATAATTTCAGGTTGTTCCTGGTTCGCAATGTGGCACATTATCCCCACGCCCATCAATTACCGATACACTTCACGGGAAGCATTGCCTATCATTTTGCCAACGAGTTGGAAGAAGCAACCCACTTGGAAAAATTCCATATAGGGAAAATACAACAAAATCCGCTTGAAGGACTGGTTTCCTTCCATACTGCATAGCGGAACCAACCGATTTAGTTTAATGGAGTAAATACCCTGGATTGACCTCCCTGATAAACCACAACCAACGAATCGCGATTCATACTGCTCATCCGTACGGTATCGCTACGTTCATGCCCTATCAATACCAGTCTTCCGTTCGATATGGTATATTGATGAACAAAACGGTTCAACTGTGTCAAGTTGATAGCCTCCGACAATGACTCGTTATCATCACAAGCCATCACTGCATAACGGTCTCCTTCGCGTATATCGCCATAAAACACGCCATATACGCCCTCTTCACTGGTGCGGCTCATCAACAAAGTATCTCCCTCGTCGGTGATCAGACAAAAAGTGCTCATCCCATGCTCTCCGGCCACCCCGTAAAGCGTGGAATCGACCCTAGTTACCATCATCGAGTCTTGGCCTACCATCGGTTCGTCCGACGTTGTCCGCTTACCGTTACATCCGGCTATCAGAACACACAGCCCTATCCATCCATACCATTTCAACCATTTACGTCCCATACGTATATACCTATATTAATATATAATAGGCGAAGGTACACGAAAAAGCGAAATCGGCAAAACCGGAAAAGCCCTATCTGATTGTAAGAAAGATTTTTCTCAAAAAAGATGGTCTATAAGCAAAAAAAATTGTAACTTCGCGCCGAATTAGATTCAATATAATGTCTAACGCTATTAATTAACTAACTAACAATTCATTAATGGACAAATTTCAAAACGTTGCTCCGCTGGAAGATTTCGATTGGAATGCATACGAAAGCGGATCTGTAGCTGCAAACCAGAGCCAAGAAGAGCTTGAGAAAGCTTACAACAACACGCTTAACAAAGTAAACGAGCATGAAGTAGTAGAGGGTACTGTTATCTCTATGAACAAACGCGAAGTGGTTGTAAATATTGGTTACAAAAGCGACGGTATTATCCCGATGAGCGACTTCCGCTACAACCCCGAACTGAAAGTGGGTGATAAAGTAGAAGTTTACATCGAAAATCAAGAAGATAAGAAAGGCCAGTTGGTACTTTCTCACAAAAAAGCCCGTGCCAGCAAATCATGGGAACGCGTTAACAAAGCGCTGGAAGACAAAGAAATTATCAAGGGTTACATCAAATGCCGTACCAAGGGCGGTATGATTGTTGACGTATTCGGAATCGAGGCTTTCTTGCCGGGTTCTCAAATCGACGTTAAACCCATCCGCGACTACGATGTGTTTGTTGGAAAAACCATGGAATTCCAAGTTGTTAAAATCAACCAGGAATACAAGAATGTAGTTGTATCTCACAAAGCTCTCATTGAAGCTGAACTCGAAGCTCAGAAGAAAGAGATCATTGGTAAACTTGAAAAAGGACAAGTACTTGAAGGTACTGTTAAAAATATCACCTCTTACGGTGTGTTCATCGACTTGGGCGGCGTAGACGGTCTGATCCACATTACAGACCTTTCTTGGGGTCGCGTAAATGATCCGAAAGAAATCGTTGAACTCGATCAGAAACTGAATGTTGTTATTTTGGACTTCGATGACGAGAAAAAACGTATTGCTCTCGGCTTGAAACAACTTACTCCACATCCTTGGGACGCACTTGACGCTGACCTGAAAGTTGGTGACAAAGTGAAAGGTAAAGTAGTTGTTATGGCTGACTACGGTGCATTCATTGAGATCGCTCCAGGTGTAGAAGGATTGATCCACGTATCTGAGATGAGCTGGAGTCAGCACTTGCGTTCTGCTCAAGATTTCATGAAAGTAGGCGATGAAGTAGAAGCTGTTATCCTGACTCTGGATCGTACAGAGCGTAAGATGTCATTGGGTATCAAACAACTGAAAGAAGATCCTTGGAAAGATATTGAAACCAAATATCCTGTTGGAAGCAGCCACAATGCGAAAGTACGCAACTTCACCAACTTTGGTGTATTTGTAGAAATTGAAGAAGGCGTTGATGGTTTGATTCACATTTCAGACCTGTCTTGGACAAAGAAAATCAAACATCCTTCTGAATTTACACAGATAGGTGCTGATATCAATGTAGTAGTTCTGGAAATAGATACAGAAAACCGTCGTTTGAGCCTCGGCCACAAACAGTTGGAAGAAAATCCGTGGGATGTATTCGAAACCATATTTACAGTTGATTCTATCCACGAAGGAACCATTGTTGAAATGCTTGACAAAGGCGCTGTTATCCAGTTAGAATACGGTGTAGAAGGTTTTGCAACTCCTAAACATCTTGTAAAAGAAGATGGTAGCCATGCTTCTTTGAACGAGAAACTCCAATTCAAGGTAATTGAATTCAACAAAGAGAGCAAACGTATCATTCTTTCACACAGCCGCATCTTCGAAGATGTACAACGTGCTGAGGCTCGTGCTGAAAAGAAAACAGCTGCAGCAGCTAAAAAGACTACCAAGAAAGAAGAAGCACCTGCTATCCAAAATCAGGCAGCAGCAACAACACTTGGCGACTTTGACGCATTGGCAGAATTGAAAGCTAAAATGGAAAAAGGCGAATAATTAGCCCTCCTTACATAGAAAAGAGCGACATTCATTTGTCGCTCTTTTTTGTTTTCCTTACCTTTGCGAGGTGGAAAAATTCGAAATACATATATTAGGCTGCGGAAGCGCAACACCTTCAACACGGCATTTCCCCAGTTCTCAGGTCATTAATGTGAGGGATAAGCTCTTTATGGTAGACTGTGGTGAGGGCACCCAAATACAAATGCGCCGCAGCAGACTTAAATTTTCTCGCTTAGGGCATATCTTTATCTCGCATCTGCATGGTGACCACTGTTTCGGATTGATAGGGCTTATATCTACATTGGGATTATTGGGCCGCACAGCAGATCTGCACATTCATGCACCGAAAGAGTTAAAGCCGCTGTTAGACATGCAGTTGCAGACATTTTGTACCGGTATCGATTACAAAGTCATTTTCCATGTCGTAGACACAACCTTTCACGGAATAGTGTACGAAGACCGTTCTGTAACCATCTACTCTATCCCCTTACAGCACCGCATCCCATGTTGCGGTTACTTGTTCCGCGAAAAAGCGCCTCTCCCCCATATCCGGAAAGACATGATTGATTATCTGCACATTCCCCTCTATGCCATACAAGATATCAAAGAGGGCGCAGATTGGATAACACCAGAAGGCGATGTAATTTCCAATGATCGCCTAGTTTATCCGGGAGAGGCCGCAAGAAGTTACGCATATTGTTCGGATACGCGTTATGTGCCGCAACTGGTAAGTTTATTACAAAATGTAGATTTGCTTTTTCACGAAGCTACTTTTGGAAACGACATGCAGGCACGAGCCGTTGAAACCTGGCACAGTACGGCCCAACAAGCAGCAATGATTGCACGGGACTGCCAAGCCAAGCAATTACTCATCGGCCATTTCTCTGCCCGTTATGACAACGAATCCATTTTACTGGAAGAAGCTAAGGAAGTATTTCCAAACACTTTACTCGCGCACGAAAACCTGCATCTGAAACTCTGACCATGAAAAAACGTATTCACCAGGAACAACAAGTAGTAGCTCAAATGATACGTCTGTATTGCCGTCAGAAGGAGAAAAATGACACGCTATGCGCTGATTGTGAAGAATTATTGCACTATGCCCATTCCAGGCTAGAACGTTGCCGGTTTGGAGAAGGGAAGCCCACTTGCCGCAAATGCCTGATACATTGTTATCGTCCTGATATGAAAAAACGCATACAAGCGGTAATGGCCTATTCCGGTCCGCGTATGCTGTTCCACCATCCATGGACAGCATTACTCCACCTATGGCGTGAGTTCAAATAAAAAAAATTCCCGTTATTGCTTTATTTACAGCATAACGGGAATTTTCCTCTTTTACTAACTTAAAAACTAACGAATCGGCTCTCCTTTATAGAAAGCCAATATCTTGGCACGCAACAAACCGTCATACCGCGCTTGCAAACGCTCCGATACGGCTTTAAACCTGCGTGTTTTGGCTTCATTATATTCTGTTGCAGTGGCTTTTCCCTGCTCATATTTTTTCTCCATCAGCGTAAAAGCATCCATCGCGGCTTGTTCGGCTGTACAACTGCTACGATACTTTGCCTCCGAGGCAACAGCATTGTAATAGGCTTGCTGTATCTCTTTATAAAGCGCTTTCCGTGTCACATCCAACTGCAAGGACTGACTCTCATACTGCAATTTAGCATCACGTATCGCATTACGCGTTGAGAATCTATTGAAAATAGGAATATTGAGACTCAAGCCAATGGACTTATTCAAGTTATTATCTAACTGGCGTCCAAACGATTCGGCACGGTATCCAGCCGTTTTATAGTAATTAGACCCAATTCCGGCACTTAGGTTTAATTGCGGATAGTAACCGGCTCTAGCGATGCGGATTGTCCGTTCCAATCCCTGCAAACGCAACTCTTCGGCTTTTACTCCCGGCTTTACAGCCAATGCCTTCTGGTAAATCGTCTCCGGCAAATCCGTAGGAGCTTGTGGCTCACTTTCGGCCGGTTCTGCCACTTCAAATCCTTCGGGAGTCATAATCTCCAACAGCTGTGTCAAGTCGAGTACCGCCAAACGATAGGCATTTTCGGCCTGCACTTCCGACAACTTATCTTGTGCTGTACGAGAACGTGCTTCGCTCACTTCAGTCTCGGCTATTTTACCCTCTTCCAGGAAACGTTCCAACCGCAACTGCTGTTCCTTGCTCAAGCGGGTCTGCTCTACGGCTACCTGCCACATATCTTTGCTCAACAACACCTGCAAGTAGGCAGAAGCTACCTGTACGCTGATATCCTCCTTGGCTTTAGCCAGCTCCTCGGCTGCTGTCTGTAGGTTCAACCGACTCAAAGCTATCTGATTGGGAATACGAAACCCTGTGAACAACGGTATGCTGGTGCCCAAACTCAAATTCGTGCTTTGCGTATTACGACTCACGTAAGTATTGTCTGCCGTCAGTCCGCGACCGAAATTGAGTGACTCGGAAGCCGATGCATTCAAGTCGGGCAAGCGGCTGTTGCGTGCAGTTGACAGGGCTACCTCACGCTGTTTCTGCATTACCTCGCGCTGTTTTACGGTCAGGTTGTTCTCTATGGCATAGGTCACACACTGTTCCAATGTCCATGCCTGCTGGGCCATCAATGTTCCTGACGTACACAATAATGTGATACCAATGATTAGACGTCTCATTCTTTTTCCTTTTTAATGACAATACCTCTTACACGATCGGTTTGAGCGAGCCCCTTTTTCACTTCTACGTGCACCCCGTCACTCAATCCCAACTTCACGTTACGACGCTCAAACTGTTGCGGCGCCTCGCTTGTCAACACATACACAAAGGTGCTGTCTCCGCTATATTCCACAGTACTTTCGGGAACAGTCCATACCTGTTTGGCCTGTTCCAACACAATCTCAGCATTGGCACTATAGCCGGCACGTATCTTCATGCTGTCCGAAACGGTAACAGCCGCTTTTATCTCGAACTGGTTCGCTCCCCCCGAAGCATCATTCACTTTGGGTGATATGTATTCCAAGATAGCCTCGAAGCGACGGTCCTGCAAAGCTCCCACCGTAACCTTGACGGGCATTCCCTCACGAATCAGTCCCACTTCGATCTCGTCAACCAACCCTTTGAATATCAGGTCGCGCATATTGGCTACTGAGGCTATTGTGGTTCCGTCGTTAAAGGTGTTACTCATAATCACCGAGTTACCCACCTTCACCGGCACATTCAGTATCAGTCCGTCAATGGTTGAACGGATCATTGTGGTACTGTACGAAGCGTTGCTTCTTGATATACCCTCCTTCACGATGTTCAATGCATCTACCGCCGTAGCCAATTCTTCCTGGGATTGCGCATGCGATACTTTCGCTTTTTCAAACTCCTCGTTACTCACCAGCTTGTCGGCATGCAGATTCTTAATGCGGCTAAAGTCGGTGGTTGCCTGTTCCGCATTGATACGAGCCAGCCTTACCCTACTCTCGGCAGCGTTCAAAGTGCTCATTTCGGGTATCACCTTCACTTTGGCTATCACTTCCCCTTGTTTCACCATCTCGCCGGCTTCTTTATAAACCTCGGCTACAATCCCTGAGATCTGAGGTTTGATAAGCACCTCGTCACGCGGTTCAATAGAACCCGTCAACACGGTTGTACGTTGTAAGTCTTTTTTTTGTAACGCTAATGTCTCATACTGTTTGGTTTCAGGTTGCGACTTTTGATAAAGGAATACAAATGTTCCCATAAACAGGGCGGCTACCGGGACGGCCACTGCAATTTTACATACTTGTTCATATACGAAACGTTTATTATTATTCTCTTCTATTTAGTTGCTCTTTGGTTGGCTGTTGGAAATCATTGTCGAGCGTTTTTCTATGGTCGATATACCCTCAATGAACGAACACGCCTTCTCCGAAGCACGAACTGCGCTGCTTGTTGTGACGAGATGCCCAGTTCGTTTCCCAATGATACATCAACCTCTATTCATCGCGCATTGCATCAATCGGTTTAATGGCCAATGCCCTGAACGCCGGCGCCATTCCGGCCAACACACCCAAAAAGGCTACAAACACAGCGGCTCCAATGGCGATGAAGAACGAAATCTGAAAGGAGGCATCCAAATTGTTCCGGGCCGCCATAATATTCTCAATCCCTTGTAGTAGCCATACAGCAGACACGATTCCGGACAATCCGGCCAACACGGTCAATACCATGCTCTCTGACAATATCTGCCACATGATGTCTTTGGGTTTCGCACCGATGGCACGGCGTATACCTATCTCATTGGTACGTTCACGCACTGTAACCATCATAATGTTACTTACACCCACAGCCCCAGTGAACAATGTACCCAGGCCAATCATCCAAACCAGAATGGATATGCCACGGAACAAATTGTCAATCATCTGGAACATCATTTCCATGTTCATACCAAAGAGTGCCTGTTGGTCGTCAGGATGAATCAAATGAATACGCTTAATGAACGCATCTACTTTCGGCGCTACTTCCGAGACTGTATAGCCTTTTTTCACCGTCATACCAATGCACTGCACCTCATTTCCCATGTGGTAGATGCGTTGCAGCGTGGTGTAAGGCGTTTGTATGCTGGTCTCCGCATTACCCATCAGGCTGGCTCCCGAACGGCTGTTCACGCCTATCACCTGAAAATAGACTCCTTTTACCTGAATCCGCATACCACAAGGGTTACTGATTCCCGGAAAAAGTTCCTCGGCCACACGTTTTCCTATCACACACACCTTACGCCGCGCCTGTATATCACTTTCGTTCAAGAAACGGCCCTGTGTCATGTCTGCATTCTCCACCTGTGTAAAGTCCGCATCCACTCCTTTCATGTCGCAATCCATTTGGCGCGATCCTACCGTAGCCTTTGCTCCCCATAAAGAGAATACGGGGGTAATGGTCTCCAATTCCGGTATCTGATTACGCAGACGTTGTAAATCAGCTGTTTCCAACTTCCACGACCGCCCTTTCTGAAATCCCTTATAAGGCAGGTCTGTTTTCGCGGGCATTATGAAATAAGAGTTGGTGGCAAATCCCGTAAACGTAGAACCAAGCATGGTTTTCAGTCCATTGCTTCCTCCCATCAACAAGATGAGCATAAACACTCCCCAAAATATGCCAAAAGCTGTAAGCAGACTCCGCAACTTGTTGGTCTTCAACGTCAGGAAAATCTCTTCCCAACGGTCCAAATCAAAAAAACGTATCTTCATCATTCGCTGCGCAAGGCTTCTATAGGTTTTACACTGACAGCACGCCTTGCCGGAATAAACCCGGCCAACACGCCTGCAAGAATTAACACAAGCAAAGCATCAATGGCAACCCCCATGTCTACGGTCGGATTCAGAAAGACAGGAAACTCCATCCCGTGTATTTCAAAGACCTCTTGTCCGGCACGGAAGTTAAGGTATTCGGTCGCCGCTATGCCCGCAACCAAACCCACATAGCCAAAGAAGGATGTGATGATGACGCTTTCCAGCATAACCGAACGCAAAATGCTCCAGGGCCTGGCACCCAATGCTTTGCGAATACCGAATTCGTGTGTACGCTCTTTCACAGTAATGAGCATGATGTTACTCACACCTACCACCCCGCTTAGCAGTGTCAGCAGTCCAAGCATCCACAACCCTGTGCGCAGTATACCCATGGCCTGTGATGTCTCTTCCGCACCATCAGCCGAATTGTATATCCACAAGCCACGCTCATCGTCCGGAGCAAAACGGTGTAACCTGCTTTCGGCCTGCCGAATATCGGTCTTCAGTCGGTCACGTTCCGTCTGTGTGTAAACCCCATCGGCCCGAAAACGCAAATATCCCACATCCGTGCCCCGGTTATACACCACCTTGGCGGTGGTAAAAGGCAAATAGCTCTCTTTATTCTGCGACATCGGGTCGTTTGAGAACACGCCGACAATACGGTAACTCACCTTACCGGCACGTATATACTCCCCAATCACATGCTCACCCTTCCGAAACAAAACGTCACGCTGTTTCTCGCTGATAGCAATCACCTTGCGGTGCTGCTCCAAGTCGAGCGCATTGACAAAACGCCCTTCTACAATATGCCGTCCATCCATCTCCAAATCGGCGGGATAAACTCCTATCAAGTCTGAAGAAGCCTGCCGCCCCTTGCGGTCCAACACGGCTCCGCTTTGCACATACAACCGAGGCGTCTTTTCACTCACCCTGTCAGAGAACTGACGCCCTATCAGGTCCAGGTCTCGTTGGTCAAACTTGATTCTGCGTCCCTCTTTCATCCCCTGGAAGGGTTTTGAAGTCCAGCCGGGATACATATTCACAATATTCATCGGCAACCGGTTAGCCGTCAGTTCGAAGGCATGAATAATGCCATTTCCGGCACCAAGCAAGACAATCAGCAAGAATATACCCACCGACACAGACAAACCAGTCAATGCGGTACGCAGCTTGCTTCGTCCTAGCGTTCCTCCTATCTCTCGTAATGTATCTAACATAGTTGTTGCTGTTATTTCATCAGCCCGTTAGAACCAAAGGGACTGGCGTTGTGCAGTTCGTTCAGTTCGGTCCGCCCAATAATGCCATCCTCTATATGGATAATCTTATTGGTGCGGTTGGCCACTCCACTCTCGTGGGTTACCACCACAACCGTCATTCCCGCATCATTCACCTCTTTAAGCAGATCCATCACTTCCACCGAGGTTTTACTATCCAATGCGCCGGTAGGCTCATCGGCCAAGATTATCTCTGGTTGCGTAATCATAGCCCGCGCTATGGCTACACGCTGCTTCTGTCCGCCCGAGAGTTCATTCGGCAGATGCAACGCCCTTTCTTTCATCCCCAAGCGTTCCAAATACTCCATTGCCAATGCGTTACGTTTGCTTCGCTTCACCCCTTGATAGAACAGGGGTAAAGCCACATTTTCAAGCGCGTTCTTATAGGGAATCAAATTGAAAGACTGAAAGATAAAACCTATCATCCGGTTACGGTAGTCTGCTCCGCGCGTCTCGCTCAAATTCTTAATCAGCGTACCGTTCAGGTAATACTCTCCCTCGTCATAGCTGTCCAATATGCCCAGGATATTAAGTAAGGTGGATTTGCCTGAACCCGACGATCCCATGATCGAAACAAACTCACCACGCGCAATGTCCAGGTTCACCCCCTTCAGTACATGTAACGGGCTTCCCATGTGGTAGGTCTTGTGTAAATTCTCAAGATGTATCATAGCCTCTGTCTATTGGTTTGAAACATTTTTCTCAACGTAGTTTTGGTACAACTTGTCCAACTCCTGCAAGGTGATTCCTAATAATTGCATCTGATGGAACACTTCAGGCAACTCATTGTTCAGAAACTCATCACGCCGCATGGCGTAGATCAGTTTTACGGCACCTTCAGACACAAAGTATCCCAATCCCCGCTTGTTCTGAACCACTCCTTTTCCCTGCAGATGGTCAAAGGAACGCACTACGGTATTTACATTCACCTCTACCGTTGCAGCGTATTCGCGCACTCCGGGTATTCGTTCGCCCTCAGCGTAACGTCCCAACATGATCTCTTCGCACAGCCTGTCGGCTATTTGAAGAAATATCGGTTTATTTTCTTTAAATATCATAGACGAAAAAGTTTACGGTCACGCAGGGTCGCACTTTTGAATAAGCGGTATCCCCAATAATAATTCAATAAAGTAAAGCATCCCAATATGCCCGTAATGATAGAACCTAATGTATAAAGATCTCCCTCATAGGACAGAGAAGGGTGTAACAATCCGGCCAAGTTGACCAAAGACACGGAGCTGAAAAAAGATACTGCCATGATAATCAACGTCACGTACAAGGTTGAGCGTTTATACCAGAAGCAACCGCCTAACAGATAAAGGGAGTGTACCCAAATCCAGAAAACAACGCTTATCAAATTAAACATACCGGACGGAGAATCGGCAAACGTGAAACGGTAAACGACATCCCAAAAGCACATGCCGCCAACCTCGGGACGAATGGAGAACACGG
>CABSGW010000044.1 GCA_902477365.1 uncultured Prevotellaceae bacterium | reverse complement strand
CAAGACCGTTTCAACAAAGCCTATAAAGATCCAAGTTAAACAAGGACAAGAAAACTCTTCCAATGATTCGTCTATGAGTGGACGTAATGTGGATATTCGTCCTATCAAACGGTTGGACAACGGGTCTAACAACAATATGGTTGGGATACATATGAATGATCTGCTTCTTATTTATGCGACAAGTCTGCTTTTTGTAGTTCTTTTCTATATACTTCTAAGTCGGTATGGTATTTATCTGAAATTCCACAAAGGACATAAACATGAAAATTTCCTGGAAGAAGCCCAAAAACAGCTGTCATCAGAACAATACCAGGCTTTTTATAACACTATTTCCAATGCGCTTGTTGTTTTTATAGTGAATATATATAAGGGTGACAATCAGATTGCAAATGACCTAAGATGGGAGTATGCCCTTAATTTGATGAAAGATAAACAGCTTTCTTCCCAACTCATAGAACGTATTCAAAAGGTGATGGATGCATGTAATATGGCTCGATATGCTAAGTCGGCCAATTACGATGAAGCCGAAAAACTGATGCGTGAAGTAGAGCTGATCGTAACAGATTTAAATGGCTATTGTAGAAATAAAAAAAGAAGATAAGAGTATGATGAAACGAATTATATACAGCCTCTGTTTTTTTATTTATTCCATTGTGGCTTATGGATCTACGGTACACGCGGATAAACTCTATATAGATGCTTCCTATGAACAAGCAATAGAAGCATACAAAAACGTGTTGCATACAGATTCTTCAGATTACCGCATTTACTATAATATCGGTAATGCTTACTACCGTTTAGGGCAATTACCCTTGGCTATTTTGTATTACGAAAGAGCCTATAAATACAATCCTTCAGACAAAGATGTAAAGCATAATTTAGCCTATGTACGTAGTCAGGTAGAAGGTATCTCTAAAAATGAAGGTTCATTGGTAACTCGACTATTTATGCCCATTTCCGAAATGTTCAGTATACTTGAGTGGTGTATCATTGGCTATCTGTTTTTTATGCTGTCTATCCTTTTGTTTATGCTCTATCGCTTCAATCATTCATTTAAAATTGTGCGATATTCGTTCTTTGGTTCTGTTTTTTCTTTGTTTTTATTTATCTTTGCCAATGGAATGCTTTTTTTGCAGCAAGCCCAAATCAGTAAGGACAATGCGATTGTACTGGAAACAAGTTCCGTTACCGTAGATCCGAAGGCAGGAAGTACCGAAATAACAACACTCGTAGGAGGGAGTCGTGTAGGGTTAATACGTACTGATGTTAAAGTGGGCGAGTGGCAGGAGATAAGTTTGCCGTCGGGAAAAACGGGATGGATCAAATTTAACCGTATAGAGAGAATATAAACCAAAGACTCGTACTTTAGAATGATGATTGAGTCAGTTATAGCATTGGACCAACAGTGTACGCTTTATTTAAATGGCAGTACTTCCTTATTTTGGGACGGAGCCATTTCGGCGGCTACAGCCACTGTCACGTGGATTCCGCTCATGCTTGTATTGCTATATCTGCTTATTAAGAATAACAATCTGAGTAGGTTAGGGCTTATTATACTCATGGTAGGATGTTGTATCTTATTGGCTGACCAGGTTGCATCAGGTATTTGTAAGCCCTATTTTCAGCGTTTTCGTCCGACAAACGACCTTTCCCTAATGCATTTGGTTGACGTTGTAGATGGATATAGGGGAGGGAAGTATGGCTTTTTTTCCAGTCATGCGGCCAATACATTTTCCGTAGCTGTATTCTTTTCATTATTAGTACGTCACCGCATTATAACCACTCTGCTGCTCTCTTGGGCTATATTGAATGGATATACCCGCATATATTTAGGTGTACATTACTGTGGTGATGTGTTGGTTGGCACCATTTGGGGATGTATTGTTGGGGCAATTGTTTATTTGTTTTATCGGTATATTGTAAAAGATAACACGAAGGTAAACTATATTTCCAGCCAATATACTACCACCGGCTATTTGGTAGAAGATATCCGGATTGTTGAATTTGTTACTTTGTTATCCTTCTTCTATATATTGGTGAGGGGAGCTCTTTATAATTAAGTTGTTATTTAAATAACATTTGTAGGATTTAGTATAATATGAGTATTACAGTTACTTATAGTGATTTGCGAAAAGTAAAGGATGCACTGCCCGATGGCAGTATGCAGCAGATAGCCCAGAAATTACAGTTGAATGTTGAAACCGTTAGAAACTTTTTCGGTGGGCATAATTTTGAAGAAGGAGAATGCGTTGGCATTCATTATGTTCCAGGTCCTAATGAAGGTTTTGTAATTGTAGACGACACGACAATCTGGGATGAAGCATGGGCTATTTTGGAGCAAAGCCAAGGCTAGAAATTGAGTTCTAAGATGAGAAGATTTATGCCTGATAAATGCGTGAAAAACGAATGAAATATAAAAGGAGTTGGTTTAACCGTTAACCAACTCCTTAAATTTATAGGGAATAGGAGTTTCAAACTCCATAAGCTCATTCGTCATTGGATGACGGAAGTACAGTCGATAAGCATGCAAGGCCAATCGACCAATCGGATTACTACCACTTCCGTACTTAATATCTCCAACAACCGGATGGTTAAGATCTTGCATATGTACCCTGATTTGGTTTTTACGACCGGTTTCCAGTTTCAACTCAACGAGCGAATAATCATCATTTGAGGCCAGTGTCTTAAAATGCGTGATAGCCAATTTTCCATCATTTTCAATTTGGCTACTGTATGTAAAATAAGCCTTATTGTCTTTTAACCAGCTTTTCAACGTTCCTTGTTTAGCCTCCATCTTTCCTTGCACAACAGCTACATAACGTCTATCACTCACAATGTTATGCCAATTTTCTTCTAATATTTTTTCAGCTTCCAGGCTTTTTGCATAAATCATCAAGCCCGAGGTTTCCCGGTCGAGTCTGTGTACAACGTGTGAACTGAATTTTTCTCTCTTTTTTTTCAAGTAGTCATCCAATACAGTTTTCACACAAAAGCTGTGATGACTTGTCCCCATAGATAAGATGCCCGGTTGTTTCTCGATAACCAAAATCCATTTATCCTCGTAAATAATTTTCACGAAACGGTTTCTCAGTTCCTGCGTCGGATTACTTTTCGATATGGTTACTTGCATACCCGGCTCTAGAATAAAGTCATGCTTGGTGATTGTCTGTCGGCCAATGCGTACCGAACCGTGTACCAAAATAGATTTAGCTTTATTCCGGCTTATTCCTTGTAGTGTTTGCTGTATGAAAGGAAGAAGTTCTGTTTTCTCCTTAACCGCATATACTGCTTCTTTATTTGCTTTTGTCATACTGCTTTTTTCCGGAAAAATGTAAGTATTTGAGTACAAGTTATTTTAAAACATAATTTGGATTATGTTTAATTAAATAGGCGAGACTTTTTATTTACACCGAATAGCAGATTATGACAGGCTTATCTGTCAGTCTATGCAAAATGCACTATCCTCTGATACCAGATGCCCTGTTCATTCTTTTTACATGTGCAGTGCGGTGTTACGAGATGCCCTGCTTTTTTCAATAACCAATTGGCTAAAAAAGGAATATTAATATAGTCCCTTTATTTAATCACGTAATATTTTTGTACATTTGTTCTCTACAATCAGTAAAAAGATTTGTATCTATGAATAATATCAGTAAGGTTATTAGTCCGGAACTAACGAATGAGATTCTTTCGTTGTATAAAGATATACGTCGTCATGCTGTTGATTCAATGCCAGGTTCTTTGTATCGGGAAATTAAGTGGCGTGTAGGTTGTGGTTTTACAGAAGACTTTTTTAAGTTCAACCCTTTTGGCCTACATCCTTTGGTAATGGCTTTGCAGACATCAAAGATAGCTTATTCAGAGATCGGTCTCAAAAACGATGCATTAATAGCTTGTGTACTGAAATCATGCATCAAGATGGACGAGGAGAATCAACAAGAATATGTGAAGAAAACCTTTGGACAGAATGTTTATGGCATTCTACATGGGCTTTCAAAAATCAATGAATTATACAAAAAGAATGCATCCATACAGAGTGAGAATTTTAGAAACCTGCTGATTTCTTTTGCAGAAGATATGCGCGTAGTGTTACTCATGATTGCTGACAGAGTAAACCTGATGCGACAAATTAAAGACGTCGGTGATGTGGAAAGTCGTCAAAAGGTAGCCATGGAAGCTGCCTATTTGTATGCTCCCCTAGCCCATAAATTAGGATTGTATAAATTGAAAAGCGAGTTGGAAGATCTATCGCTGAAGTATTTGGAACATGATGCATACTATCATATCAAAGAAAAGTTGAATGCAACGAAACGAGCCAGAGATCAGTATATTGCTACATTTATAGATCCGATCCAGCGCTTGCTGACTGAGGCCGGACTTTCGTTTCACATGAAAGGGCGTACCAAGAGCATACATTCTATTTGGCAAAAAATGAAAAAACAACACTGCCCGTTTGAAGGAGTGTATGATCTTTTTGCCATTCGCATCATATTGGATGCACCCATTAATAAAGAGAAACAACAATGC
Source organism: uncultured Prevotellaceae bacterium (assembly GCA_902477365.1). Taxonomy (GTDB): domain Bacteria; phylum Bacteroidota; class Bacteroidia; order Bacteroidales; family Bacteroidaceae; genus Alloprevotella. Next base: position 9,145 of record CABSGW010000044.1, on the reverse strand, counting down.
TGGCAGGTATATAGCATTATCACCGATAAATACCAGCCCAATCCAAAGCGATTGCGTGACTGGCTCTCTATTCCCAAAAGCAATGGTTATGAAAGTTTGCACATCACTGTGTTAGGCCCCGAAAATAAATGGGTTGAAGTGCAGATACGCACTCAGCGAATGGACGATATAGCCGAACATGGACTGGCGGCCCATTGGCGATACAAAGGAGTAAAAACCAGCGAAAGCGGTATTGACGAATGGCTTGGAAATATACGTAATGCGTTGGAGAACAACGATGACCTTCAGCTGATGGATCAGTTTAAGACCGGACTTTACGAAGATGAGATCTATGTATTCTCGCCTAAAGGAGATGTCTTTAAAATGGCGAAGGGAGCTACTGTGCTCGACTTTGCCTATCTGATACACTCAAAGGTGGGCAACCAGTGTGTCGGCGGACGCATTAATGGACGTAATTCGCCCATGCGGATGGCATTGGCAAGTGGGGATCAGGTGGAAATTCTGACAAACACCACGCAAACGCCTAAACAAGAGTGGTTGAACATTGTAACAACAAGCCATGCGAAAGCCAAAATCAGACAGGCGCTAAAAGAGGTACAGGCCAAAGAAAGTGTATTTGCTAAGGAATTGTTAGAAAGGAAGTTCAAGAATCGTAAGATAGAATGGGACGAGACCTCTATCAACCACTTGGTAAAGAAAATGGGATATAAGGAGTTAAGTGAGTTCTTTACAGACATAGCCAAAGGTGTATTAGATGTAAATGAGGTAATAGAGCAATACATTAAACAATATCGGCGTGATAACGATATGGACGATCGGGTGGCAGCCCGCAGTGCCGAGAATTACAGTTTGGATATACATAACCGCAATAAAGATACGGGTGCATCGAACGAAGACGTCTTGGTGATAGACCGAAATTTAAAAGGGTTAGACTTTTCTTTAGCCAAATGTTGTCATCCCATCTATGGAGACGATGTGTTTGGCTTTGTAACAGTTCATGGAGGAATTAAAATCCATCGGTGCGATTGCCCCAATGCCATTGCACTTAAAGAGCGGTTTGGTTATCGTATAGTGAAAGCTCGTTGGGCTGGTAAAGGAGGCAGTCAGTACCCTATCAGTTTGCGTGTTGTCGGCAACGACGATATCGGCATTGTCAATAACTTGACTTCTATTATCAGCAAAGAATCCCATCTGTATTTGCGCTCTATCAATATAGAATCGCATGATGGGTTATTCTCTGGAATACTGACAATTATGGTTGAAGATTTGTCTGTACTTAATTCACTAATTAAAAAAATGAAGACAGTAAAGGGTGTCAAGATGGTGTCAAGAGGCTAAAGCCTTACTGACGTTTGTGCTGCTGCTGTTATCAACAGTCATGTCACAACCTGTGTTAGCCGATGTCTTATCGGCCGATTCGGTTGTACCTATGATGCATACCTATGTGAAGCGTAATAACTTGGCAGTCGGACGTTTTGAGTCGGACATCTATCTGCGTTTTCAAATGCAGACGATTCGTAAAAACATGTCTATCAGACTAGTGCCCGATATGTTTAAAGTGGAGAAAGGAACGCATAACTATGCGGGGGAATGCCATTTGCGGTTCAACTATTTGACACCCGGAATCACAGACTATCGGGAAATAGCGTTTTATAGCACCCATCCACGTATGCGCGAAATCCGTAATCGTGTTTTTTCGGACTTAAATATCTTCATTTATGAACCCTGTTTGATGAAAGACAGGATTCTCTCTCCCTTGCATGTACGTAACCGTTCTTATTATAAATATCAGGTAGATTCATTGGTTTATGTACAAGACCGCCCTTATTACCGAATTTCAATTCGTCCTAAATTCTACAATACACAATTGGTCAAGGGACATGTTTATGCATCGGCGCTGGACGGAAAGGTGGATCGTTTTACATTCCATATAGCCTACGATATGGTGAAAACCACCATAGCTGGCCAGATGGGAGTTACCGGACTTGAATCACTTTTACCGACGCGTGTACGGATGAAAACAGAATTCGTATTCTTGAAAAACAAAATAGTAACGGATTTCAATGCCCGTATTCGTTATGATGTATTAGAGCCATTTATCGTGACCAATACTTTTCTATGGAATAAACGAGACCCGGACAAATACGATTTATCTTATTCAAACCGACTTAAATTGGATACGACCAAGGTGACGTATGGAGCCGATTATTTTAAAAACCATCGCCCCTATCCGCTACAAAGTCGTGATAGCCTGCTTGTAACAGAAAAAACTCCGAATGATGAGCCAGTGGATACAATCTCTATAGAATCAGAAAAAGTAGGGTTTATATCAGACTCTATGGAAGATGCCCTACTTAGTAGTCATCGGATTGGTTTAAGCACAAAAGGCGATTTACGCATTCCGCCAGTACTCACCCCTTCCATGTTCCAATGGAGTAAGCGTAAGGGCCTTTCCCTTCAAACGAAACTCAGATTGACGTATGAAACTCATAAATACCATTTGTTGGATGCAACCCTCAGAATGGGATATAATTTTAAAGAAAAACAATTCTATTGGCGCTTTCCTGTTTCTTACACTTTCATTCCAGATTATTTGGGAAAAGTCCATTTTGAAATGGGAAATGGGAACCGCACTTATAGCAGCTTACAGGCTGACGAGGTACGTCGTGCCTTGTCGGGTATCAGCAATTACGATTCATTAATGCATGTTTTTAATCAGTATAGCTTTGACTATTATCGTGACTTCTATACCAAATTCAATTTTTCTATCGAACCGTTTAATGGGGTAAACGTTACCGCAGGTATCGTATATCACTGCAGGACGTTAGTTGATTGGAATAAAGTGGCTCAAGAACACGGATTGATACGTTCGTACAGGAGCTTAGCCCCTCGCCTTCATCTTGTATGGACTCCTAACAGCTATTATTACAAAAAAGGGACGCGAAAGATTTATCAATATTCTAACTGGCCGAAATTTTCGCTTGATTACGAGCGGGGTGTAAAATGGTTCGGTTGGCGGAACGAATACGAACGATGGGAGTTTGATACGCAATACACCTTACCCTTATATGCATTACGTTCACTCTATTTCCGTTTTGGAACAGGACTTTACACCCGTCAAAAGAGCCTTTATTTCCTTGATTACGATAACTTCAGTGACAACAATCTTCCATTGGGATGGGATGACGAAATATCAGGGCAGTTTCATTTATTGGATGCACGTTGGTACAATGAGTCCGAGTACTATGTCCGCCTATGTTCTGCGTATGAGTCTCCAATGCTGTTGCTCTCTCGTTTCAAGTACTTATCCCATTATATTCAGAAAGAGCGTTTGTATTGTAACATGTTGGCCGTTCATGCTTTATTACCTTACATAGAAGTTGGCTATGGCATCTCTACCCACGTATTTGATACGGCTCTTTTCTTGGGAGGTGCTAACGGAACAGGTTTCTCGCTGGGAGTGAAATTTGCGATGAAACTTTTTGACGAGTGGTAAAAGTGCGATTCTTTATTTATTTTTTGCTTCATCCTCTTTATCGGAAAGCTCCACCTCACCTTTTAACGTTGGTAGTGTAAAGTGGTATTTGACAGCCAACAGGCGGATCAAGATAACAGTGATACCACAAACAAGTCCTGCAATGCGGTAGTCTATTCCATTCCAAATACATATCATATAAGCAACTCCTCCTATGACACAGGCTAATGCATAGATTTCTTTTCTGAAAATCAAAGGTACTTCATTGATAAACACATCACGGAAAACACCACCAGCAGCACCTGTCATTGTACCCATTATAATGGCTGTCCACCAAGGTAACCCCTGCCCTAATGTTTTCTCTAATCCCGTGATGGTAAATACAGCCAAACCAATGGTATCAAACAAAAACCAGGTGTTGTTCTGGCGAATGAGCTGTTTCCCGAAAATATCAACCCATACCAGTGCTAGTGCCGTACATATAAGATAGATAGAATCCGTCATCCAAAAGGGAGTGATACCCAACATCAGGTCACGCATTGTTCCTCCTCCGACAGCGGTTGTCAGTCCTACAACGTAAGCTCCAAACCAGTCGAAATGCTTAGCTGAAGCTAGACGAATACCCGAAATAGCAAAAGCAAATGTTCCAATAAAGTCAAGTATTTGAGCAAAAGAAGGGATATCCATTGTCATGATTTCTACAATTAAGAAACAGTATTTTGTGGTTTATTGTTTAGATATTTATATAAGTTTTCAGCCGTTATTTGGAGCAATCTCTGTCTGGCTTCGACGGTAGCCCATGCAATATGCTGTGTGATATATGCGTGCGGCGTATGTAGCAGAATGTGGTTCTCACCAGGCGGTTCTTGTGTGAGTACATCGCTACAATAAGCGTATAAACGTCGTTCAACAAGAGCCTGAGCAATATCATTTTCATTGATTAATCCTCCTCTGGCTGTGTTTATCAGAATAGCAGATGGTTTCATCTGTTTTAATTCATCCGCAGCTATCAACTGCTGAGTCTGGGGAGTTAACGGACAATGAAGGGTTAGTACATCACTTTGAGCCAAAAGCGATGTGAATGCTTCTTTGCAAATAAACGGAGGAAGCTGCTCCTGTGCTTTGGATGTACAGGCCAACACTTTCATACCAAAAGACTGAGCTATATTGGCAACCGTCATACCGATATGTCCTAATCCAATAATTCCAATAGTTTTTCCGTGTAATTCGATGAGCGGCGCATCCCAGTAACAAAAATCCGGGCTATTAGTCCATCGTCCATTTTTGTTTTGGCCTGCATACTCCTCAACATGATTTGTTACGGCTAAAAGATGAGCAAACACCAATTGTGCTACAGCTTGTGTACTATAATTAGGAACGTTGCACACTGTAATGTGGTGTTCCTGAGCAGCCAGAATATCCACATTATCATATCCGGTGGCTGTAATACCTATATATTTTAAACGAGGCAGTTGCAGGAGTTCTTCGGAACGAATGATGACTTTATTGATAATAAGAACATCGGCCTCCCTACTCCGTTCAATAAGTAAATGAGGCGGTGTCCGGTCATATACCACAAACGAACTACCTTGTTGAGAGAGCATTTCCCAAGACAAATCACCTGGATTCAATGCATATCCGTCTAGCACAACAATATTCATATTCCGATCACTTCTTTTAGCGGCTGCAAAGATAGTTAAATTAAACGAATAGCCTATATAAACAGCACTTCATTTGATGTCGGAAGAATGAATACGAGAAAGAAAACTTTATTTGTTCGGATTGAATGTATAAGTAGCATAGCCGATCAATCGATCGTATTTCTCGATTGGAGACCTGTAATATACAAAGACATCATATTCATTTTCCGTCTGATAGAAGTTTCCTTCTATGTAAGGATTCTCTTCTGAACGAGATGCAGGCTGATAGATGTATTGATAATTATAGTATCCCTGTTTCAGAAATACACTGGCTTCGTAGCATCGAGCTTGTTCATTATAATGCAATTCGTATTCGGGAGACAGGTTGTCGTGTGTCCAACCACCGTTCAAATACACCTTTCCGGGTAGTTTATCGGGATATTGTAACGTGAAATGGATAAAAGCATAATCACTTTCTATATTGTCATTCTGCCGCTTTTCGTTATGAATGATATATTTCCCGTCTTGATCCTCGTCATAGACGTAATTCTTACGTACTTGTCCGGAGAATAACGTTACATGATAGAACGGATCGTGCCATCGGATTTTCTCCACTCCCATTGAGGCGTAGCGCATACTTTCTAGTTCGAACCGGCGATATTCGTTACCCCCGTCAAAAATAAGCTGCCTATTGTGTTCCCACTTCAACTGTTTATTCAATACATAATTGGGTTTAGGGGCAATGACGGCATTATCCCATCGTCTGTTTTGGCGGATTACCGTATAGATTTCCTGTTCAGGATTTCGAACAACCAGTGAACCATAGTCTACCGATAAAGTCATTTGTTGGTGTGCTTCATTCCAGTCAATATCCGTATTGGTAGATAATGCCGCCCTAATGTTTGCGATAGGTTCCACCACCTGAAAGTGAACGGTGATTACAGGCTCTTTTTCTTCAGTTTCGTTCTCATAATCATCGTCCTCGTAAATGCGGACACGGTAATTGCCTGAGACAAGCGGCTTTATATTTGAATTAGGGATGCGTAAAGCGTAATGTGTATAAAGTTGTGTAGTGTTTACGCTGTATTGGTAATTTTCAATGGGTTGTGACCCGTTGAATCCTTCTATATAATCACTTTCAAATAGTCCCTCCGTAGTATTCCATTGTGCATCACAATGTTCAACAATGTATATATAACGTTTATATTCATGCGTCAGGTCATCAAAACTAAGTTGTATGTAATCCGTTGATTTCAATCTGATGACAGGGGCGTCCTGCCATCTATTGTTCTTATTCACCACAAGGGTCTTGATATGATCAACATGAATTTGGTCTTTCTGTGCCAAGGTTGTAGCGAAAACTACGCAACCTAGTAGAAAAAATAACAGTCTATTTATCATAGGAACAAAGGTAGGAAAAAACATTGAAAAAGTGTACCTTTGCATTTCGTTTTATAGGTTTCTGTTATGCGATTCTATTTGTATTTATTTTTACAACTGATGATGTTTTGCGGTGGTTCTGCGCAAACCGACTCTATACGTGTGGGACGTTTGCTGAAGGATGGAATGAACTCCACACAGTCGCAAACAACACTGTATTGGGCGATGAAACTGATCGGAACTCCGTATAAAGCAGGGACGTTGGAACAGCCAGGAGCAGAGGCGTTGGTTGTAAACTTGCGTGAGTTCGATTGTACTACCTTTGTCGAGAGTGTTTGTGCCCTAGCGCTGGCATCCAGACAACCTCTTCCCAATTACGAGGCATTTAAAACAGCTCTTTCTTCGTTGCGTTACCGAAATGGCGTTTGCCAGGGATATGTTTCAAGACTGCATTACTTTAGTGATTGGATCTGGAATAATGGCGCAATGGGAATGGTTGAAGAGATTAGTGAAACAGTTCCCGAAGCCTTTAATGGACAACAAACCCTCTCTATTCATTATATGAGTTCGCATCCTGAAGCGTACAGTCAACTCCGACAACAACCGAAGCTTGTGGAGCAAATCAAAGCATACGAAAATCGGCTTTCAGGAAAACAGGTGCAATATCTTCTGAAAAAACAGATTGTAGCAGGCACTGAATCCAGTTTGAGAAAGGTAATTAAAGATGGAGATATTTTAGCTACGGTGTCCTCAAAAAAAGGGTTAGATGTAAACCATTTAGGCTTTGCCTACTGGTGGGAGGGGCGCTTACACTGGATTAATGCCTCCAGCCTCTATCATAAAGTGGTCTTAGACCGAGAACCCCTCAGTCAATACCTGAAAAAACAAAAGTCTGTACTTGGAATTAGAGTGATTCGATTAAAATAAAAGCATAAGTTATGAAAATTTTTTATACCATTGGTTTGTTGTTTATCTCCAATATCTTTATGACTTTGGCATGGTATGGCCATTTAAAGTTGAACGAGATGAAGATCTCTTCCAATTGGCCATTGTATGGTGTTATTTTGTTTTCATGGGGAATTGCTTTGGCCGAATATGCCTGTCAGATACCTGCTAACAGAATCGGGTTCAACGGAAATGGAGGTCCTTTCAGCCTTATGCAGTTAAAAGTGATTCAAGAGGTTATCACACTGATCATTTTTACGATTTTCACCACAGTACTGTTTAAGGGAGAGTCTTTGCATTGGAATCATTTTGCAGCCTTTGGTTGTTTGATCCTGGCAGTTTATTTTGTATTTTTAAAGTAATAAGGATGAAGCATATGAAACGGTTTATTGATTTAGAACATTGGAACAGAAAAGAGCATTTCAACTTCTTTTCAGCGCTAGACGATCCCTTTTTCGGAATAACTACTTTAGTTGATTTTACACATGTTTACAACCAAAGTAAGGAAACAAACCAATCCTTCTTTCTATGTTCTGTGCACCATTTATTGAAATGCGTCAATGCGACAGAGGCTTTCAGATTACGTATCGAAGATGGTAAAGTCGTGAAATATGATATTGTCCATCTCTCACCTACCATCGGACGCGAAGACGACACATTCGGTTTTGGCTTTTTTGAGTACGATGATCATCTGAAAGTCTTTATACAAAAAGCTGAGAAAGAAATAGAGCGGGTAAAAAATAGCAGCGGACTCTCTTTTTCCGAAAATACAGGACGTCCGGATCTTATTCGTTATTCTGCTTTGCCTTGGTTTACTTTTTCGGAAATGAAGCATGCCGTTTCTTTTGGTAAAGATGATTCCGTCCCACGTATTTCAACCGGAAAATTGATAAAAAAGGGGCATAAACTCCTACTTCCGATTTCTATTTCGGTGCATCATGGCCTTATGGACGGGCGTAACGTGGCAGAACTTATCGAAAAGATAGAGACAACAATGCGATAAAGAGTCAACGAAGCAGCAGACTTGCTGTTCTTTTTAGGGGTAGCTGTCCGATTCATTTCCTCAACAGCACAAGGACGACAAACATATGTAAGGTCGTCCTTGTGCTGTTGAGGAAATGAATGTTTATAAGTTGGACATACAAGTTGTGCATCTCGTTACAACAAGCAGCGCAATCCGTGTGAAATAGAAGCCGTATTTCGTTGAACCCAAATAATGAGCTAGAAGCGAGAAAGTCCACGTGTGGAGATATAATTCATCTCTTTCAGAATAGCACGTTTGCGACGGTTCATGTAAGTGGATGGAGCGGCTGAATTGAAACGTAACGGATTGGGTAATGATGCCGCAATCAGAGCACATTGTGAACGGGATAAATTGGCGGCAGAAGTTCCGAAATGTAGCTGGGCTACCGCTTCAGCCCCATAAATGCCATCCCCCATTTCGATGGAGTTGAGGTACACTTCCATAATGCGTTCCTTACTCCATAATAATTCTATCAAGACCGTAAAGTAGGCTTCAAAACCCTTCCTGACCCATGTGGAACTGGGCCATAAAAACACGTTTTTGGCCGTTTGCTGCGAGATGGTACTCCCACCCCGTTTGCGTTTTCCACTCAGTTGTTCTTTTACGGCGTTTTCTATCTCTTCAAAATCAAAACCGTGGTGTTCCATAAAACGTTGGTCTTCGGATGCAATCACAGCTATA
>CABSGW010000043.1 GCA_902477365.1 uncultured Prevotellaceae bacterium | reverse complement strand
CAAAAAGCGGGCTGCACGTTCAACAAGCCCCACAAGTTCCGCTCCCCCTCTCCGGGGAACGGCAGATGCGCTGTATCCTACTTTTCGGACACACCGGCTTGTACTACCTCGTAGACATTAAATCGAAGGAAAAATTACTGTTGCAATAAAAAAACCGTCTTTTTGTTTGGTGATAATGTAAAAAATCCGCATCTTTGTACCGTATTTATCAATCCATTACCTACGAAGTAAGGGATTTTTTCCACCTATTTATATATACCTGTATTTTTGCATTTTGGTTCTTCCTACAGCCTGTATAATCTTTTGGTTGGCTTGTTCTATCTTCTCAATCAGAAAAGGTTTGAGGTAAGTCTCGGTAACGGTGATGGAGGAGTGCCCCATGGCCTGAGAAATGATGCCGGGGTGTACCTCCAGATGATAGGCCAGTGTGGCCCACGAGTGGCGGATGGTGTACGAGCTGATGTGTGTGTGCAGTTTCAGCGCGGTTTTTAGCTGTTTCAGTCTGGCGTTGAACAGACGTAGTGCCGACCGGTATTCCTTGTACGCCTGATACGTTCCCTCTGCGCTTTTGACGAACGGGAAAAGGTAAGGCGACCGCCTGTTTTTACAGCCATAACGGGTGATGATTCTTGCCGCTTCGGCAGGTACGTTTACTTCCATGCGCGTTCCGGTTTTCTTTCTGCGGTAGTATAATACGTTCCCTCTTAAGTCGCTCTTTCTGAGGAATACCAGGTCGGCAAAGGGGATTCCCCTGAGCAGGAACATGAGCCGGCATAGCTCTTTGGTCCGTTTGAGTGAGGGTGTGGCTATGGGCGACCGGAATAGTTTTCCCAACTGCGTGCTGTCGAGCGCCTTTTTGCGTTCGGACTGCGTGCCGGTATATACCTTGGCAAACAGCCTGGGGTGGTAGGCGGCTTTTCCTTTGTCCAGTGCCCGGTGATAAATGGCCCGGATCACGCGCAGGTAGGTCGATACGGTGTTCCAGCTGCATCCCTTGTCTCTGAGGAATGATTCGTATTCTTTCAGAAAAACAGCGTCCAGATGCCCGGTTGTGAATGTTTCCGTGTCTCTGAAAGCGTGCAGGCTTTTCAAGGTACTTTGATACAGTTGTGCCGTCCCGAAACGGCGTTCTGTGCGCAGCTCGTCAATGATGCTGCGCACGAACATGGCAAAGTTCGTTTTCATTGTTTCTACTTTAGTGTGTTATAAAATCTTATAGTTTCCGATGTCCGATGCGTGCACTTTTGCCTTTTTGATTCCCTTTTGGCAATGAGTATAGCGCACCGGGCATTTTCCCACGGAATACCTTATAACGTAAAATTACAAAGAAAAGACAATATATTCCCTCTGCTGTAAGAAGGGTTGTGCCGTATTGGAGTATGTCGGTCGGTTATCTGCGGTATGGATGCAGATTGGTTGCCTGATGTGGGCGGACGTGTGTCGGTGGGCGATGCGGCCCGGCTGTGCGGCTGCAAGGTGTTGAACAACGTGGATTTGGCCGTTTTGCGGTGTTTTTTGTCCTGTTTTCATCCGGCCCTTAGCGTGATAGGAATGGAAGACGGTTGCGTGAACATCCCCGTATTGTCAGTGTGTCAAGGGCGGTTCTTGTTCGTATGTGGACAGCGCGGTAACGACAAGGTTTTTACGTCCCCGCGGGTTCGTTTGAACGGACTGGGCAGTCGGTTCAAACGAGCCCGTAGGTTCTTTTTGGGGGAAGCGTGCGGACTCATAGGTGAAGGGGCGAAGCGTGTTGTATGGCGGGCCGCGTATTTTCTGTAGATACAGGCAAGTGCTGTTTCGAAGTTTTTCTTATCTTTGCAATTTACAATCCGTCTATTAAATAGGTGTACGGATGAGATGAAAGTATATGAAGATAACGGAACTGATTGAGAAGGAACAACGCACGGCATTCTCCTTTGAAGTGTTGCCTCCCTTAAAGGGGACGGGCATAGCGGGACTGACGCGTACCATAGATAAACTGAAAGAATTTAATCCCCTCTATATCAACATCACTACACACCGCAGCGAGTCGGTCTACAAAGAGTTGGATAACGGCTTGTTGCAGCGTAGCAGGCTTCGCCGGCGTCCGGGTACGGTGGCGGTGGCCGCGGCCATTCAGCGGCAGTACGGCATACCTGTTGTGCCCCACCTGTTGTGTAGCGGATTTACGCGGGAAGAGACCGAGTATGTGTTGCTCGACTTGCAGTTTCTGGGCATCTCGAACCTGTTGGTGTTGCGGGGCGACAAGGCTAAGGAAGACCGTCATTTTCAACCGACGGCCGACGGCTACAGCCACACGACCGAGCTGCAGGAACAGATAAACCGTTTTAATGCAGGTTTTTTTGTGGATGGCGATCCCATTAAAATACCCGGAACGCCTTTCTCGTATGGCGTGGCCTGTTATCCGGAAAAGCACGACGAGGCGCTGAATCTGGAAACCGATTTGTTTTGGTTTAAGAAAAAAGTGGAACTGGGTGCCGACTATGGTGTGACCCAGATGTTTTACGACAATGAAAAATATTTCCGCTTTGTAGAGATGGCGCGTGCGGCCGGTATCACCATCCCTATCATTCCGGGCATCAAACCCCTGACCAAGTTGTCGCAGCTCTCCCTGGTGCCGAAAACGTTCCATTGTGATTTGCCGCCGGCCTTGGCTGCCGAGGCGCTGAAGTGCAAGACTGACGAGGAACTGGCCCAAGTGGGTGTGGAATGGTGTGTGGAGCAGTGTCGGGAACTGATGGCACGGAAGGTTCCAAGTATCCATTTCTACACGGTCTCGGCAGTCGAGAGCATCCGCCGCGTGGCGCAACAAATTTATTGATACGATGTTTTTCAGCGATGTCATAGGTCAAGAGGAGATTAAGCGGCACCTGACGGCTGAGGCCCGGACGGGACGTGTGCCCCATGCCCGCTTGTTTTGCGGTCCGGCCGGTTGCGGCAAGCTGGCCATGGCGGTGGCCTATGCCGGTTATTTGCTCTGTCAACAGCCCAAGGGTGACGAACGCTGCGGCACATGTCCGTCGTGCGTGAAGATGAACAAACTGGTTCATCCCGACCTCCACTTTGTCTATCCCGTCATTAAACGCAAGGGAAGTTCCGGCGAGGTGGTGAGCGATCAGTATTTGTCCGATTGGCGGGCACTCCTGGTACAGACGGGCTATTTCGGGCGTAACGGATGGTTGCAGCAGATGGAGGCTGAAAATCAGCAGGCTCAAATCTATACGGCCGAATGTGAACAAATTCAGCAGAAGTTGACGTTGAAGTCGGTCGAGGGCGGACGCAAAGTCATGATAATATGGCAACCGGAACTGATGAATGTACAGGGAGCAAACAAGTTGCTGAAGTTGTTGGAAGAACCGCCGGCCGATACCTTGTTTTTGCTGGTGAGTGACGAGCCGGACAAGTTGTTGGTAACCATTCAAAGCCGCACGCAGCGTGTCGTTTTCAGTAAGTTGACAGACGAGGAAGTGTGTAAGGCCCTGCAAGTACACAACGGACTGGACCGCGTCGATGCGCAGCGCATTGCGCGGTTGAGCGGAGGCAGTTACACCAAGGCACTCGAAGCCATCCATGTAGACCGCGATTCCGAACTTTTTTTCGAACTGTTCGCCTCGCTGATGCGGTTGAGTTATCAGCGCAAAATTAAGGAGATGATGGAGTGGAGTGAGCAGGTGGCCTCGTGGGGACGTGAACGTCAGAAAAGTTTTCTGGACTATTGCCAACGGCTGATACGCGAGAACTTTATTTACAACTTCAGGCAGCCCGATCTAAATTACCTGACAGCTGAGGAAGCCCAATTCTCGACACGCTTTGCACGGTTTGTGAACGAACGGAACGTGATAGGAATTAGCGACGAACTGGCGGCGGCCCAGCGCGATATAGAACAGAATGTGAACCCCCGGATGGTCTTTTTCGATTTTGCATTGAAAATGATCGTCTTACTTATACAATGAGAGGATAACTATGAAAGAATATCAGCTTGACGGTGTGCAGCGCGGCCTTTGTGCCAAGGGATGCGGACGTCAGAACAAACAACTCAACACTTACGACTGGCTGGCCGATGTGCCCGGCAATGCCGAGTGTCAGCAGGTGGTGGAAGTGCAGTTTAAAAATACGCGAAAAGGCTTTTACATCAACAGCAACAAGTTGCCGTTGGAAAAAGGGGACATTGTGGCTGTTGAGGCCAGTCCGGGACATGACATCGGTGTGGTGACGCTGACCGGACAGCTGGTGTTGCTCCAGATGAAAAAAGCCAACCTGAAAGCGGATGTCGAGATAAAGCGGGTGTACCGCAAGGCGAAGCCGGTCGACATGGAAAAATACGAGGAGGCCAAAGGGCGTGAGTACGACACGATGTTACGCTCCAGGCAGATAGCCAACGAGTTGGGACTGAACATGAAAATTGGTGATGTGGAGTATCAGGGCGACGGCAACAAGGCTATCTTCTATTACATTGCCGACGAGCGGGTGGATTTCCGTAAATTGATTAAGGTGTTGGCCGATACCTTTCATGTGCGTATCGAGATGAAACAGATCGGTGCACGCCAGGAGGCCGGACGCATTGGCGGAATAGGCCCTTGCGGACGCGAGTTGTGTTGTGCCACGTGGATGAAGAACTTTATTTCCGTATCAACCAATGCGGCTCGTTTTCAAGACATTTCACTGAATCCGCAGAAGTTGGCCGGACAGTGCGCAAAACTGAAGTGTTGTCTCAACTACGAGGTGGATACTTACGTGGAGGCGTTGCGCCGTTTGCCTAGTAAGGAAATTACGTTGGAAACGCAGGATGGAACCTATTACTTCTTCAAGAGCGACATTTTGGCCGGATTGGTAAGTTACTCGACAGACAAATATTTTGCTGCGAATGTGACGACTGTTTCGGCACGCAGGGCATTTGAGGTGATCAATATGAACCGCCGGGGCGAAAAACCCCTGGTGCTGAACGAGGAAGAGAACCGTGAACCGGCCAAACCGGTGGATTTGTTGGAGCAGGACAGCCTGACCCGTTTTGACAAGAGTAAAGGCAAACGCAAGAAGAAACGTAGGCCGGGTGAGAAACCTGCTGTGGCCGGTGAGACGGCAGGCGAGGACAAACCGCGCGAATACCGTGCCCGTGGCCGCGAGGACCGGCCGCGCAGAGGGGCTGAACGAAATGCCGAGAGAGGGGGTGAGGCGCGCGAAGGCGGTGAACGTCCGAATCGTGAGCATCGTGAATACCGTGAACGTCCGAACCGTCCGCGTGGGGAACGCGGGGAACGTCGTGGGCGCGACCGTCGGAGCGACCAGGGCGGCGGTGCGGAAACATCCGGAACGTCAGGGCAATAGACCATGATGGAGTGGCGGCATCTTTTGTTTCTGTTGCTTTGCAGCGGTGCGATGTGTTGGATGGGAGGATGTACCCGTCCGGTGGCCCTTCATACTTATCATTCGGTTGCTCCGGAGGGATGGAATGCGCACGAGGTCATGAGCTTTCCGGTTGATACGTTGCGCCATGAGGGCGACTACAGGCTGCGGGTGGGGCTGCGTATCACAGAGATGTTCCCTTTTCGTTCCATTTGGTTGCAGGTGGCGCAGGAATGGGACGATCCGGAATTGATGCGGATGGACACCATAGAGTGTAAGTTGACCGATGAGGCCGGTGACTTCAACGGCAACGGAGTTTCGTTGTACCAATATACTTTCCCGGTAGGTGTTTTCCATCTGGAAAAGGGGCTGAAGGGGCGTATCCATGTACGTCATCTGATGCGTCGCGAGTTGCTGCCCGGCGTGTCGGACGTAGGTATATTGCTGGACGAGGTAGTAAAAAATGAATCTTATTTAAGATAATAAGTACATAGTAGATGAAAGAATTTGTATTATCCGAGGCACAAGCGGAAACAGCTGTGCTGGTCGCTTTGATAACCAAAACGCAAGGCGAACGGAAAACTGAAGAATATTTGGACGAACTGGAGTTTCTGGCCGAAACTGCCGGTGCGCGGACTGTGAAGCGGTTTACGCAACGGTTGGATTCGCCGCATAGTGTTACCTATGTGGGAAAAGGAAAATTGGAAGAGATCAGGCAATATATCGAGGCGGAGGAAGAGGCCGAGCGCGAAGTGGGGATGGTTATTTTTGATGATGAGCTGTCGGCCAAACAGTTGCGCAACATCGAAAAGGAACTGAAAGTAAAAATACTGGACCGAACATCGTTGATATTGGATATCTTTGCAATGCGTGCTCAGACGGCTAATGCCAAAACGCAGGTGGAGCTGGCCCAGTATCGGTACATGTTGCCCCGTCTGCAGCGGTTGTGGACCCACTTGGAACGTCAGGGCGGCGGCTCGGGATCGGGTGGCGGCAAAGGTTCGGTGGGACTGCGCGGCCCGGGTGAGACGCAGCTTGAAATGGACCGTCGTATCATCTTGAACCGTATGGCGCTGCTTAAACAGCGTTTGGCCGAAATAGATAAACAGAAAAGTACGCAGCGCAAAAACCGCGGACGATTGATCCGTGTGGCCCTGGTGGGTTATACGAATGTGGGGAAGTCTACTTTGATCAATTTGTTGGCGAAGAGCGACGTGTTTGCCGAGAACAAACTGTTTGCGACACTGGACACGACGGTGCGTAAGGTTATTATAGAGAACCTGCCTTTCCTGTTGAGTGATACCGTCGGCTTTATACGTAAAATCCCGACTGATCTGGTCGACTCGTTTAAGAGTACGCTGGACGAGGTGAGGGAAGCCGACCTGTTGCTGCATGTAGTTGACATTTCACACCCGGACTTTGAAGATCAGATTCAGGTGGTAGAACAGACATTGGGTGACTTGGAATGTGGGGATAAACCTTCTATTATTATATTTAATAAGGTAGATGCTTATGACTGGGTAGAAAAAGATGCGGACGACCTGACACCTGCCACGAAAGAGAATTTGTCGCTTGACGACCTGATGCGTACATGGATGGCCAAGTTAAATGAAAATTGTATTTTCATCTCGGCACGTGAGCGGACTAATTTGGAGGAACTGCGCACGTTGTTATATAATAAGGTGAGGGAGTTGCATGTACAGAAGTATCCGTATAATGACTTCTTGTTTCAGACTTATGAAGATGAAGAGTTGTAGGCTATAGGCCTTACGTATAGTTAATAAGACACCGCCTCTTAAAAACCTGGTTTTTAAGAGGCGGTGCTGTATGGTTAAGTAGTTCTTATTCTTGTTCGAGCGTGATGGTATACCCTCCTTTCCAGGAATTTCCGGCTGGGGCGATGTTGGTATAGGGGCGGTTGGCAAATTCGCCGTTGTAATCCTCGTGGTCACATAGTCCGTACCACGGTTCAACGCATAAGAACGGCGCTTTGATACCATAAGGAGACCATATCAGGGTGACGGGAGCTTCGCTTTCGACGGTCACGATGGGACGTTTCTGTTTGTCGTGCAGGGTGACACGGCGTATCTGGTTGCGGTCGATGATGATGGCGTCGTTATTGAAACATTCGTCAGTGACGGGCAAAAGGCCATCTTCTAGAGGAAGTGCATAACGCACGTCGCCCAGGCAGCCTCCGCGACCTACTGCGGCACTTTCGGGGGTGTTGTTGTCGAACGACAGATAACCGCACAGAGGGGTATCGGAGTCGAAGTCCGGATAGAAAAAGCCCGGATGTCCTCCAATATGGAATGGTAACGGTTCGGCATTGGGGTTGTGCACTTCCCATTCAACGTGGATGCGGTTCTTGTCCAGACGGAACGTGGAATCCAGTTGGAATTGGAAAGGGAATTGCTGACGTGTTTCGGCTGTATCGTGAAAAGTCATCCGGACACTGTTGGCATCTTCGGCGGTAACTTCAAACGTGGCGCAGCGTGCGAACCCATGTTTCTCCATGGTGTGTGCTTTCCCGTTCAAAAGATATGTTCCTCCCCATAAGCCGCCGACCAGTGGAAAAAGGGTTGGTGAACGGCGGTCCCAGTAAGCGGCGTCTCCTTGCCAAAGGTATTCGTTACCACTTTTTGCACTGCGTATGGAAAAAAGTTCTGCACCTACTTCTGATAAAGACAGCTCGAGGTGCTCGTTGCGTAGTTCTTTCATGGATGTAAGTATATAAATAATGATGAGCGAAGATACATATTTTTATTTGTTCCGTGGGCAGGCTTTTCCATAAAAAAACCGCCCTCCGGCATCGTTATGCCTGGAGGACGGTGACCTACTGTAAAGGAAAACTTAAAGAACTTTGCCTTCCTCGCTGAAGATAACCACAACTTCAGTCTCTTCTTTATCCGTCATCACGACGCGATAAGTTTTTGTTGCTTGGTCCGAAGCATAAGCCTCTTTTACCGTATAGTTGGTATATTCTGCACCAAGCGTTTTTTTAACGGCCTCGGGAAGTGCGTCAACCTCAATCTTGACATATTTGATATCCTGTTGTCCACCGGTGTTTAGCGTGTCGTTTGGCAGAATCATACCATAGTGCATGGCAGATGGTGCTATGGCTTCGGTTTTTACCGGCACTTCTTTTTGCTTGGTACTGTCGGTTACGACGCTGTCTGTTGTAATCGTATCGGCTGCCATCATCATTTTATGTGCATTTGCTGCAAAAAGATTTGAGCTACTCATGAAAGCGATCACTGCTGCGGAAAAAAACATCTTTTTCATACGATTCAAATTTTATGTGTTGTTTGTTTTATTGTTCTGCCTAATAGAAGGCAAGTTCTGTGCCAAAACTTGTGGAAAAGATGTGAGTCGCTGAAAATAAGCAGGATACAAAAAAAGACTCCATGGGGAGTCTTGTGGAAAAGTGTGGATTGTTGTGTACATTGTGGGGAGATATTCCCCACAATGGGATGGGATTACTCCATACCGTAAGTCTTCATCTTGTTGTAGAGGGTCTTGCGGTCGATGCCCAAAAGCCGTGCAGCCTTGCTTTTGTTGTACCGGGTTTGCTCCAATGCTGCGCGAATGCGGCGGCGTTCTTGTTCGGCATCAAAAAGCGGGCGTGGCGTGTAGTCGTTTTGAGGGCGTGCTTGCGGCAGTTCCCGTTGCAGGTCGTCGGCTGTAATGAGGGAGCCTGAGGTGAGTAACGTGACACGCTTCACGATATTACGTAGTTCGCGCAGGTTGCCGGGCCACGGATAGTTGTGTAATAATAAGATGGCCTCACTGCTGAAGCCGGTTATGTTTTTGTTCAGCTCACGGTTGGCTTGATCCAGGAACAGGTTGGCAAACAGCATGATGTCTTCTTGCCGTTCGCGCAACAGAGGCATGCGAAGGGAGAACTCGTTGATGCGGTGGTATAAATCTTCCCGAAAGGTGCCGGCTGCGATAGCTTGCGGTAGGTCTTCATTGGTGGCGCAGACCAGGCGGATGTCTACCTCTATTTCCCGATTCGCACCAACCGGCCGGATGCGGCGCTCCTGCAAGGCACGCAACAACTGAATTTGCACGTCATAACTCAGGTTCTCCACTTCGTCTAGAAAGAGCGTACCTCCGTGTGCGGCTTCGAACGCGCCGGTCTTGTCGGTTACAGCTCCGGTAAATGAACCCTTGATGTGTCCGAAGAATTCGGAAGCCGCCAGTTCTTTGGGGATAGCACCGCAGTCGATGGCTACAAACGGACCGGAAGATCGGTTGCTAAGCTGATGTATGCGTTTGGCCACGTACTCCTTACCAGTTCCGCTAGCCCCGTTTATCAGTACCGTCATGGGAGTGGGTGCAACCAATGCCACGTAGTTGTAGAGTTGTTTGGCAGCTTCGCTGTTTCCTTCCAGGTGGGTTGGAGTGCCGGTGGCCGGCATGGACCTTTGTGGAGGTCGCTGGACAGAAACCGTTGTTTTATTGTGTAAGAGTTCTTCGATCTTTTGTAAAAGGATGTCGGGCTGTACGGGTTTGGACAAATAGTCGCGGGCACCACGTTTGATGGCCGATACGGCAGAAGCGATATCCGCATATCCGGTTAACACAATGAGCGGTGGCGCATCATCGCTTGTGGTGATGGCGTCGAGCAGATCAGTTCCTTCTCCGTCGGGCAGGCGCAAATCGGATAGAATCAAGTCAAAAGAGGCTTCTTTGAGCATTTTGCATGCACGCCCCAGGTTGCTGGCCGTCATCACCTCAAAGCCCTTCCGCGTGAGGAAGGTTGAGAGCATTTTGGAGAAAGTCAGATCATCTTCAACAAGTAGCAGTCTGTTCATTGTGATGGATTTAGGAATTACAAAAGTACATCAAAAAAATAAGGATTGGACACAGCCTGTTTCCGGATTCGTTGTTTTTGTCCTTTTTTAGGAGTTCATGTAGTCGATAGCCTCTTGTGTGGTAACTTCCATGTCGGCAATAGCTTGACGGGCATCGTTGCACATGTCGGATGTGGCAACCGTTTGATTGCGCTGTTGGTCTATGTTGCGTAACAGGGCTTCGGTTTGATGTTTCCCTAGCAGCTCATAGGTGGGGCGTGCCTTGTGTGCCACGCCGGCTAATACCGCTCCGTCTTTTACTTGCAAGGCATTGCGCATCGCGGTTATGTTCTTTTTATTTTCTGCGATGAATGTAAGGAGTAGTTCCCTCTCGGCCACTTTGTCTCCTGCGGCAAAAGCCAGCAGGTTTGTCCATGAAGGCGGGACTGAGGACTGGGGAGCAGAGGGCGAAGCACCGGAAAGGCCTATTAACTGGTATACGGACTCGCGGGTGAAAGGTTTGTGCAGACATCCGTCAAAACCGTGGCGGCAGAGTTCGTCGGTCTGCAAGTCGTCGCGTGCTGTCAGGGCAAGTACCAGCGTATGATGTGTACCGTTTTCTTCGGCCTTCCTTAATTGGGCAACCAGATCAAAACCGTTCATTCCGGGCATCTGAATATCGGTTAGCAGTACATCGAATTGGGCGGAACAGAGAAGCGGTAACGCTTCGTTAGGGTTGTTACCGGTGGTGATATCCAGGTACGGATGCTTCAACAAACGCTCTGTCAGTTCGGATTGCAGGCGGTCATCGTCTAAGATGTAAAGTCGAATAATGCGATCTTTTGAAGAAGGGAGTTGAGGCTGTGGCGTGGGGGAGGGCGATGCAGCTTCGGGCAACGGAATAGCCACACGGAATGTCGTACCTTTCCCCAGTTGGCTGTCTACCGAGATGGTTCCTCCTAACAAGGTTACCAGTTTGTGTGTGACGGCCAATCCCAGTCCAAACCCTTCCGCTCCCTGCTCAGGCGGGTGAATTCTTTGAATAGATTCTCTTTTTCCGTTTCGGCAATGCCGCATCCCGTATCGGTTACGGTGAGCAGTAAGGACGTTCCGGTGTAAGCCGTGCGCAGGGTGATGCTGCCGGTTTTGGTGAACTTGAAGGCATTGGATAGCAGGTTGTCCGCTATTTGCCGGATACGCAGTGCATCTCCGGTGTAGCGTTTGTCCAACTGCTGTCCCGGATGGTATATAAGTTGGATTCCCTGTACATCGGCTTGCGGCTTGAAGGCATCGTGAATGGTCTGGAACAGTTGTGCCGGATTGAATGGCACAGGCGTGGTCTCCATCTTGTGGGCATCCAGTTTGTGGAAGTCCAGCAACGAACGTACCAGTGCCAGCAAATGATTGCCTGAGGTGCGGATATTGTCCAGGTAGGTGCGGCTGCGGGCGTCACATTCCGGCCTGTTCAGAAGTAGGTCTGTGTAGCCCAGCATGGTACCTACCGGTGCTTTGATGTCGTGGGTGATGGCCAGCATCAATTTTTCACGCACATCCAGCAAGTCTTTTGCCTGTTGGTTGGCTTTTTCCAATTCCAGCCGGTAATGGCGGCTACGGGCAAACTCGCGCCGGATGGCCCAGATGAATCCTCCCGCCAAGAGCAGGGAACATGCGGCCAACGTACCCAAAAAGAACGAGGCTTTACGGCGTAAGGTGTAGGTTTGTGCTTCGCGTTGGGTTATGAGCCTGCGTTCTTCCATTTGGAAATCGGTGAACAGGCTGGCTAACCGGTTGCTGGTTTCGGCGGCCTGCCGGCGTAGGCGGCCCGACCGCAGTCTGCGTTTTTCGGCATGCTCCTGCAGGCTGTTTTGCAATTCGGCTTCTACATTACGCAGTATGCCGCTGACGGTGTCGGCGGGAGTAATGTTGTTGAAAAGCGTGTCTACAATCTCTTCGTGGTGGGTTATCTTGACTTGCGAACTATCTGCCCTGTTCGGATTAAAGAGATCACCAAGTCGTCGAAAAAAAGAGCGCTTCTCGTTTGGCTTTGTTTGTGTCTCGGCTTTGGTCACGATGCGCCGCTGGATATGCGGTTCGGGCATAGACACACTTTTTTCGGCCAGTTTTCGTAATTGTTCTTCGTAGAGCCGGGTGACGTCCTGCCCGTTGAGCCGCATCAGCGATTCAACGGCTTTCCGTTTTCGTTGTAGCAGCCACGAAAGAGTGTCTAACCTTTGTTTCTGGGCCGGTGCGTCCAGGTAGTTGCTTAGCGCCTGAAGCGAGTCGATGGTCTCATTGTTCAGGCGGCGATAGTCGGCATAGGTTGTGGCATCTCCAGTGCTGATAAGCGTTGCCAGTGCCTCGGTTTGTTGCAACAGAGAGGCCAGTTTGTATGTTGCATGTCTTCTTTGGTCGAGTCGAGCCTCGGCCGGATCGGGGTTGGTCAGTGTGCTGAGGGCTTTCCACGCAGCAACAAGGCCTATTAATAAAAGGATGGTAAGTAGCAGGTAACCTGCCGTTGCTTTCCATTGGGCTGTCTTTTCGTGGGGTTGCATGGCGAATAGACCTTTTGTGACGGATGGATGTTAAAGGAAAACAGGAATGTCTTGCAGCACTTTCCGGGCACAGGCATATCCCTCTTCGTAAAGAGCGTTGAGTTTGTCAATGTCGCTTTCCAGCCTGTCAACCTCCAAGGGGCGTTCAGGGCGGATAACAAGTATTTTCCCTTCTTTTTCCAACTGCTCTACCTCTTCCAATTGTTGGTTGTAGTAGGCATGACGGTGGCTTAAGATTACCCGTAAGCGCGGATAATTCTTGTAGATGAATTTCGGTATTTTGCGATCTTTCTCGTGCGGGCGGTAACCCTTGTTGCGTGTCAGTACCACCACGTTGAATGCGTGTCCCGTGTCAATGGCCCGACGGATAGGGATGGAGTCGATGATCCCTCCGTCCAGCATCGGTTCGCCGTCTACCTCCACCATCGGACATACAAAAGGCAGACTGCTCGAGGCTTTGGCAATGGCCAGTGTCCGCTCTTCGCTCTGTTTTTCGGTCAGGTAATAGGCTTTACCGGTGCGGCAACCTACCGTTACCATTTCAAAAGTTGCCGGATTGTTGAAATAAGTCTGGTAGTCGAAGGGCAGGATATCCTTAGGAATACGTTCGTATAAAAACTCTCGGTCCAGAATGCTGCGTTGTGTCCATAGGTACTTCATGCCAATGTAACGGTGCTTTTGCAGCAGGTCGATGTTGCTGGTACGCGCACGTCCCCGTTGTCGGCTCATGTATGACAAACCATTGCAGGCTCCGGCTGACACGCCGATGGCGTAATTAAAATATAATTTCCGGTCGAGCAGGTAGTCGAGTACACCGGCCGTGAATACGCCGCGCATGCCTCCACCTTCTAAAACCAGTCCTGTTTGTTTGTTTATTTGCATACCTATTTAATAAAAAAGTTACGCAAAGATAAGGTTTTCCGCAAGATTTTCACTACTTTTGCCCTTAAACTTTAAAAGAGACATACCATGTTTGGAATGCAAACTTATGTAGACCGCCGACAGGCCTTGAAGCGTCTGGTAGGCGAAGGATTCATCCTGATGTTGGGTAACAATGACAGTCCGGTGAATTATCCGGCCAATGCCTACAAATTCCGCCAAGACAGTTCGTTTTTGTACTTCTTTGGTCAAAAGCGCGATGGGTTGGCCGGTGT
>CABSGW010000042.1 GCA_902477365.1 uncultured Prevotellaceae bacterium | reverse complement strand
AGTGGACGTGTATACGACCCGGCTTGTGGTTCGGGTGGTATGTTCGTTCAGTCGGCAAAGTTTATCGAACAACACCAAGGAAATATCAACAATATTTCTGTTTTCGGACAAGACAGTAACCCTACTACATGGAAAATGGCACAAATGAACTTGGCAATACGAGGAATTGAAGCCGATTTGGGCAAATTCAATGCCGATACATTCTTCGAGGACCAACACCCCACCTTGAAAGCTGATTTCATCCTTGCCAATCCTCCTTTCAATCTTAGTGATTGGGGGGCAGATAAGTTGCAAGAAGATATTCGTTGGAAATATGGTATTCCTCCAGCAGGAAACGCCAACTTTGCATGGTTACAACACATGATACACCATCTTTCACCCACAGGGCGCATCGGTATGGTATTGGCTAATGGTTCTCTTTCCTCCCAAAGTGGTGGTGAAGGCACGATTCGTGAAAATATTCTGAAAGCCGATTTGGTGGAAGGTGTCGTAGCTATGCCCTCACAGCTTTTCTACACAACAGGTATCCCTGTATCTTTATGGTTCTTGAACCGTAACAAAAAGCAAGTAGGAAAAGTCCTCTTTGTAGATGCTCGTAACATGGGTACAATGATCACTCGCAAATTGCGAGAGCTATCGGAAGAGGATATCGCAAAAATAGCGAAAACCTTCGATGACTTCAGCAATGGTACATTAGAGAACGAGAAAGGTTATTGCAAAGCAGTTACCCTTGAAGATATAGCAAAACAAGATTATATCCTCACTCCGGGACGATATGTCGGCATAGCAGAAACAAAAGATGACGGAGAGCCTTTCCAAGAAAAAATGGAACGATTGACAACAGAACTTTCCGACCTCTTTGCCCAATCCCACGATATGGAAGAGGAAATCAGAAAGCAATTAGCAAGTATCGGGTTCACGATAAAATAAACTCGCTATATTCTTCATTGCAAGCCAATCCTAAAAATGAAGAATATGAAAGAGAAATTAATTAAAGAAATCAGTAATGCGATGACAGAAGTATTAAGTATGGATCAAATAGTTCATCTGAATAGTGCTTTGCTACAAATAGTTAGCAAATACACAATTACAGAAGACGGCGAAAAGTTGCATGAGGATTCTGCAACAAATGAACGCCTGCTTGAAGTCTTTTTGTCCGCAAAACAGGTAGAGGGGTGTACTACACCTACTATCAAGTACTACGGTTCAACCATCAGGCAACTTTTTAAGAAGATGCCTAAAAAGGTCGTTGATTATTCCACCGAAGACATTCGTGCTTACTTGGCAGTATTTCAACGAAAGAACAAATCGAGCAAGGTTACGATAGATAATATCCGACGCATCTTCTCTTCGTTCTTTGCTTGGCTCGAAGAGGAGGACTACATCATCAAAAGTCCGGTTCGCAGAATTCATAAAGTAAAAACCGGAACACAGGTCAAGGAAGTGTTGACCGATGAAAACTTGGAACATCTACGCGACCATTGTACAGAGATTCGCGACCTTGCCATCATCGACTTGTTAGCTTCTACAGGGATGCGTGTGGGCGAACTGGTCAAACTCAACAGAGAGGACATTAATTTCAATGAACGGGAGTGTATAGTGTTTGGTAAAGGCAACAAGGAACGCATCGTTTATTTCAATGCGCGAGCAAAAATCCATCTTCAACAATACCTTGCTACCCGAAAAGACCGTAACAAAGCTTTGTTTGTTTCGTTAGCCAAGCCCCACAACCGACTGGAAATTTCGGGGGTGGAAACACGCTTGCGAAAGATTGGTAAACAAGCCAAAATCGTACGTGTACATCCACATAAGTTCCGGCGCACGCTTGCCACAATGGCTATTGACAAAGGGATGCCGGTAGAGCAAGTACAGCGACTTTTGGGGCATGTCAAGATTGACACAACGATGCACTATGCTATGGTGAATCAAAACAATGTCAAACTCTCACATCGTAAATTCATCAATTAGTATGTGGGGGTGTTCGACATATAACAGAAGCGTATCTTTCCCAAAAATCAAGCGAGGAAATGATAATTTAGAGCAGCAGGCACAGGCGTTGTTCAAGGCGTGGTTCGTGGATTTCGAGCCATTCAAGGACGGTGAATTTGTGGATTCCGAGCTTGAAATGATACCCAAAGATCTGCCAATAGTGTACATTGAAGATATACCGCACAATATAGAAAGTGGAAAAAGACCGAAAGGTGGTGCTACCTTAGAAGGCGTTCCGAGCATTGGTGCGGAAAATATTAAAGGGCTGGGATATTATGACTATACAAAGACAAAATACATACCTAAGGAATATGCACAAATAATCAAAAAGGGTAAGATTAATGGGTATGAGTTATTGATTTACAAAGACGGAGGTAAACCGGGATATTTCATTCCAAATTTCACTATTTTTGGAGAAGACTTCCCTTTCAACGAAATGTATATCAATGAACATGTATTCACTTTGGACTTAATGGATGCTGGTTATAATGCGTTTGCATATTTTTATATGCGTACACCGTACATTATGAATCAATTAAATTCCATTGGAGGAAAGGCTGCAATACCAGGTATTAACACTAAAGATGTTGAAAGTTTGCCCATTTTCTCAAAAGAATGTTCTTATGTGAAAAGGTTTGGTGAAATAGTACTTCCTTTTATTAAAACAATACTTACAAACAGCCTTGAAAATGCAAGATTAGCAAAAATGCGTGACACCCTTCTACCGAAGCTAATGTCAGGCGAGTTAAGAATTGATGAAATAGAAACAAAAAATGATTATGAATAAATCAATAAGCATATTAGATAAGGATTACCTTTTATGGGTTAAGGAGCTTGTAAAGCGTTATCGGCGCAGCCAAATCAAGGCGGCTGTAAAGGTGAATAAAGAGATGCTTCGCTTTTATTGGGAACTTGGCAAAGATATTGAAGAGAAACAAGCGGATAATAAATATGGCAGTAAATTTTATGCCACATTGAGCCGTGACTTGCGCCACGAAATGCCTGATATCGAAGGATTATCAGAAACCTCTATCCGCTATGCAAAACGGTTCTATGTCCTTTATAGTCAATACATCGCAATTCTTCCACAAGTTGTGGAAGAATCTAAAAATGTAAATCTTCCACAACTTGTGGAAACATTGTATTCTGATTTATTCTCAATACCTTGGGGACACCACCGCTATATAATAGATAAATGCAGCGAAGAGCCTGCAAAGGCTATCTATTATGTGAGAAAGACCATACAAGAGGGTTGGAGTCGCGATGTGATGCTCAACTTTTTGGATTCAGGTATGTATGAGCGTGAGGGTAAGGCATTAACCAATTTCACACGAACCTTGCCTGACGAAACGAGCGACCTCGCACAAGAGCTGACCAAAGACCCATACAACTTTGCCTTTACAGGTATTAAAGGACAGTACAACGAAAAGCTGCTCAAAGATGCGCTACTTGGCAACATATCCCAATTCTTGTTGGAACTGGGTACTGGCTTCGCATATGTGGGCAAAGAGTTTCGGCTTCAGATAGGACAAAAGGAGAAATTCATTGACTTGCTTTTCTACAATCTGAAATTGTCGTGCTATGTAGTGATTGAGGTTAAAATAGGCGAGTTTGATTTTCAAGACCTTGGTCAGTTAAGCGGTTATGTAGTAGCTTGCAATCATATCCTTAAAAAAGAGGGAAGAGACAATCCTACAATCGGCTTGCTCATCTGCCGACAAAAAGATTCTCTGCTTGCACAATACGCTTTGGAAGGTAGTAATCTTCCATTGGGAATATCCGAATTTGAGCTTGAAAAGCTCTACCCTGAGAAAGTTGAAGGTACTATGCCGTCTATTAAGGAGATAGAGGCTAAATTAAATGGTCAAACAAACAGCTAAATTCTCATTTATGGAATTAAAGAAAATACATATATCAGACATTGGTAAGGTAGTTACGGGGAAAACGCCAAGGACGTCAGTTTCAGAAAACTATGGCGGAGATATACCTTTCCTGACTCCCTCGGACGATCTTTCACATAAGTCTGCCCCTAAAACGAATAAGACACTTACGGAACAAGGATTAAATGAAGTAAAAAATTGCTTACTTCCGCCACAATCTGTGTGTGTGAGTTGTATAGGTTCTGATTTAGGTAAGGTGGTAATGACAGTAGAACCGACTGTTACAAATCAGCAGTTTAACTCAATTATTCCCAATAAGGACTTCAATGCTGACTTTGTGTATTATCTTATGGCACAGGTTGGCAAAGAGTTGAATTATCTTAGCAAGACTTCTACCGCAGTGCCAATCATAAACAAGAGTTCATTCTCAAATTATGAAGTTGAAGTTCCTAATTTGGAAACACAAGAGAAGATAGCTTCCATTCTTTCTTCCATTGACGACAAAATCGAACTGAACCGCCGTATAAATGATAAGTTTATCTGCTGTTATCGATATTTTGAGGGTTTTGGCAGTTTAGTTTAGAACTTGAAGAGATATACAATAAACAAACTAAACCTATTTTCCCGCCATTGCCTAACTCTATTCAAAAACAAATACACCAAAAAGACATCGTACATTGATTGATCTTGAAATGCATACAATTGAATTTCATATTTGCTCTTTTTATCTTTTGACCAGCATATTTTTGTCCCTCGTTTGTCCCCCGAAGCTATTTTGTGGCACAATCATATACTGATTATCAAGATATTATCTACTCATAACATATATTGCATCGAAAAGGATGTTTTTCGGTTGCGATATTTCCTTTCATTATCAGATGGAAGGAAATTTATACTCACTCCCACATTTAACACATGAAAATGTAGGCATTGTAAACATAAATGCTGACCTTATTTCATCATTACCTTAATGTACGCCTGAAAATAAAACCAAACATTCGCACCACGGACTGAAAGAAGCGAAAAAAGACATACGATTGGAAAAGACACCCTGTACGTATACGGATTTTGCACGGAATACGATAAGTTTCCATAGAATAGAAAAAGTGTTGCAACAAACTTGCAACCTCCTCTCGCTCTTCATTACTCAACTGATCACGATTCGCCTGAAAAAGCCGATACATACCAACAAATACATTCCATCTATATCTTTCAAAACGGCCGATGATTTTACCATCGACTTGTTCTGAAAGTAATTGTCTTTTCAAAATCCAATTTGCCTTTATATGTTCAAATCTCAAAATGGAAAAACGCTGTGTGGTAGAAGATTCGTGTTGTCGATAATAATAAATTCCCTCGCAAAACCTTACCTCACGTGCATGCAAATAATGGATTCTTGTCGTATTGTCATCACTATACAACCGGCACGAATCATCATACTGATATTGTTGTTGCAAACAGGCTTTCACCATATACAATCCATGGATTCGCCAGTCCAAACTCAGTTCAAATGCCTCTTTCCCCTCTAAGACACATTCCTTTACCTGCATCGGGTAATCTTCTTCCCGTCCATTCGTCCATTTTTTTAACTGGAAAAGAACGACATCGGTATATGGATTCTGCTGGAATTGGGTATATGCACGCTCCAACGCATCTAATGACAACCAATCGTCACTGTCAACCATCGTGATATATTGCCCATCAGCATAAGCTAGCCCTTTATTCCTCGCTTTGGCCTGCCCTTTGTTAACCGTCTGCCTCACGAGCCTGATACGCTTGTCTTGATGCATATACAATTGAATGATTTCCACCGAATCGTCTGTTGATGCATCGTCAATACAAATAATTTGTATATCGCTTAACGACTGATTCAGCAAGGAATCCAGACATTTTCGCAAATAAGGTGCGGCATTATATACCGCAACAAGCACCGTAACCTTAATCATCTTTCTTCTTTTTAAAACGCGCCAAAAAGTGTGTCAGATGAGTAGCAAAATGTATTTCGCGATTCAGGTAATAATAAGATATTCCAATCGAAAAAGCAGTCACTAAACCCGACAAAACATACTGCCATACAGCCCGTTCGCAGGTCAATATCAACCAAACAGCCAACACCAGTACGACTTGGCAACAAACTTGTTTCAAAGTTTGGCCTGCAAACTGAAACTGATAACGGACGTGATACACCACATAAATCAATATCAGATCAAAGAAATTGGCCAAAGCCAAGGCCAATCCGGCACCCAACAATCCCCAATATGTATATCCAACAATGACACACGCCATAAAAAAGACGTCATAAATCAATTCCATACAGAAATAGACAAACGCATCGCCCTTGGCTAGCGACAAATAGGCAATAGGGAGCGTTACAGCCTTCAAAAACAAGTAAAAAGAAGCCGCCAT
Source organism: uncultured Prevotellaceae bacterium (assembly GCA_902477365.1). Classification (GTDB taxonomy): domain Bacteria; phylum Bacteroidota; class Bacteroidia; order Bacteroidales; family Bacteroidaceae; genus Alloprevotella. The sequence continues at coordinate 7,570 of CABSGW010000042.1, read as the reverse complement.
AGCCATCGGAAGCATTGCAAGAAAAGAAGGGGTATATAACAGACACACGATACTCGGCATCAGAATCATGAAAAAACAGAGCCCTGGTGCTGACAACAATACACACACAGATATTTGGCGGTTTATGGTTTCATTCATCCGTTTTAAGTCATTCCCTACGGCAGACAAACAAGGAAAATAATCGGCATCCATCGCAACAAAAATCAAACGGGAATATGTAACGCATAACACAAATGCAGCCGAATATAGACCAACTTGCTCAATAGAATCTACCTGTTTAATATACGACCTTATTGCAACCTCTGCGCCAGAGCCAGCAATACCGGCCATTACATAAGTAACCCCCAATAACACCATAGCCTTTCCTCTTATCAGCACAGTCTTGTCGAGAAGACGTATACGCCACCGATAGATGCGAGTGGAAAAGAATAATTGAATACACGCTAAAGAACACGAACTCAACAAAAGAACCGGAATGACTCCATCAAGCCGCGCGTAATAATAAAGTGGAATGGATACCAACAATGTTACCAAAGCGCCAAGTACAGAAACAAGTGCGATATCCTTGAGCCTGCGGAGTCCTTTCATGATAGCGGTTTCGCTTCCATATAACAGCATAAACAGGATCATAGGCGACAATAAACAGATAGCCGAATATTGCTCGACATCCCCCAACGTCCACAAAGCAATAAGCGGGGAACAAAGGCAGCACACCAAGGTTCCTAACAAACCAACTCCAAATGCCCATGTACGAACAGTCATTACAGCCTCGCGAAGTTGCGATTGATCACCTTGTTCGTATAATTCGGATATTTTTTTAATTGCACTGAACGGTATTCCCAAATTAGTGGCATTTCCCAATAATTCTATGGTACGATAATACAAATCAACCATACCAATTCCTGCAACTCCTATAAACAAAGCTGCACATTTGTTGCGGATTACAGAAATCAAGATTGTTAGTCCCTGTACTCCTCCCAACAAACCCATATACTTCAATACATGGCCGTATTTGGTTCCTCCGTTCACCATATTTTCACTATAAAACCAGTCATATTCTTACAACCTTTACAAAGGTAGATAAAATTCGCTTATTTCATGTATCTTTGCAGTATCATATCATTGACATGAAAATATTATTATTAGGCGAATATAGCAATGTACACTGGACATTAGCAACCGGTTTACGCCAATTAGGGCACACAGTTACCGTTGTTTCAGATGGTGACAGTTGGAAAAATTACCAACGAGATATCTCTTTAAAACGTAAACAAGGAAGTTTAGGAACGATACGTTATCTGATGAAACTGGCCTATACATTGCCCAAACTGCGCGGATACGATGTCGTACAACTTATAAATCCTGTGTTCCTATCCCTAAAGGCTGAACGCTTTTATCCTATTTATGATTACCTACGCAGGAACAACGAACTCGTATTCATGGGCGCATTCGGTATGGACCATTATTGGGTAAAAGCCGGAATTGACTGCAAAACATTTCGTTATAGTGATTTTAATCTAGGAAAAGAAATACGACACTACAAAGAGAACAACATTTGGATTAATGATTGGCTTTTAGGCGAAAAAGGTAAATTAAACCAATACATTGCTCACGACTGTGATGGTATTATTTCAGGACTTTACGAGTACCATGCCAGCTACATGCCTTACTTTAAGGACAAACTACAGTACATCCCTTTTCCGATAGACTGTTCAATGCATTCTTACATTCCACGAGGGCGTAATCCTAAAATAAATTTCTTTATTGGTATCCAAAAAGCCCGCAACGAATACAAAGGCACAGACATTATGTTGGCTGCTTTGAAAGAATTGATTGAAAAATATCCGGAACAATGCCAACTAACCAAAGTGGAATCTGTTCCTTACAAACAATATTGTAATTTGATGGATAACTGCGATGTGATTCTTGACCAACTCTATTCATATACACCTGCGATGAATGCTTTGCAAGCTATGGCAAAGGGGATCATTGTTGTGGGAGGAGGAGAACCTGAAAACTACGAGATGTTGAACGAACAAGAAATCCATCCAATCATTAATGTCATTCCCGACCAACAGGATGTGTTCCGCAAGCTTGAAAAACTTGTATTAGAACAAGACCAACTTCCTCGTCTATCTGAAGAAAGTTATCATTACGTTCAAAAACATCACAACCATATTCGAGTTGCCCAACAATACGTAGATTTCTGGATTTCCAAAGCTAAATAAACAAACGTGCTATTTTCCAGCCACCAATACCTCCTGCACATTGGTAACAATACAGCAGACGCAAGAATTGTCTGAATAAAAAGGAATTGCTTCCTCTGAGAGATGCAGCATATAAACGTTTGGAGTCTGTTAATGCCCCCTCTCGATGGCAAAGTGCAGCTAAAAGAATACGACGAGCTAAGAGCGCATTTATAGCTCGCTGACGGCTAACATTATCACATTGTGGAGCTTTTATCAGCCTTTCCACGTGATCTATGGCTAAGGTCAACAATTCCACGTCAGCCGCAAACCCCTTTCCGGTTATGCTGTTGACGTGTTGATAAATACGATGGTAGCATTTATCGCTCCACACTAATACCGGGCGATGTAATAAACAGCGAACACCTAATTCCCAATCATTCCAGCGAGGTAGATCTTCATTCCACATCCCTATTTTAAAGAAAAATCCCTTTCGCATAAGCATGGACTGGGTGGATAGCATCCCCGTCAAAATCTGATCGGAAACCTCCGTTGTAAAAGTGCTCTTACGCAGGACACAACGACCATTCTCGAACACCATCACGGTGCGAACAGCCACACAGTCACACAATGGATTTTTATTTAAAATGTCGTTCATCTGTTGTAAATAATCAACAGACATCTCGTCATCTGAATCAAAAAAATAGAGGTACGCTCCATGTGCCGACTTTGCACCTAAATTCCTGGCTGCACAAACTCCTTGTTTGTCTTCCCTCAGTACCTGAATAGGAAAATCTGTAGATGAAAAGTGTTTCTGAAGCCCGCAACACATCTCCCATGAACCATCCGACGAATTATTATCAACCAAAATTAGTTCCAACGGACGATAACCTTGATTGTAAATTGACATAAAAGTACGCTCCAAGCAATAAGCACGATTATGAACCGGGACTATAATTGAAAACAAATCCATCATTTCCGTTGAGGTGTTGAGCAGACCATATACCAAATACCACGGACCATTTGCACCAACACGGACGACCTATGTTCCGTAACATGGCAACAAGCATATTTTACAACACGCATCATGGCTCCCCAAAATCCATGCAACACATAGAGTACAGCCCCTTTAGAGCGTTGCACCGCCTTATCACAAGCAAATCTTCGCCCGGTCGTTGCAGAAGGAGTACGCACAATGGTTATTGGAAAAAAGCGGATCACAAGTCCTTTCAAATAAGATTCGTGTAAAAAAACCTCTTCCTCGCCACAGGCCAAAAAAGGAGATTCCAACCCAAAACGAACATCGAAACGGGGCAAATCAGTACAATTACGAACAACGATCTCACAAGAACTAAAAAAAGTGCCATAAGGCCTTTGTTCATAGGAGAATGGTTCATGAGCATAGTGATGCAAGAAAGATCCATCCAGTCCTTCAGCCCTAAAACAGGCTATATCAAGTTCTTTATGTGCTGAAAATATGTCGAAAATACAATCTATTTGCCGATTCGTATAACGCACATCATCATCAGCAAATAAGGCAATATCTCCTTTCATCTGACTCAAGGCATGGTTACGGTTTACCGCTAAGCCTTTCCCTCTGATCGGGTATATCTCTACATCATTCCGCTCAAACAAACTACAAGGTATGTCCGATTGCTGGAACTCATCGTCATATTGATAAGAAACAACATACCTGACATCCTGCCGCACAGGCAATAACACTGAGGGTACACGCCAAACACCTTTACCATAAGTACAAATCAAGATATCAAGTTTCATACCTCTTTGTTATCGGGAAGTGCGACGCACATAGTTAATACCTTCAAGCATATTACGGAACATCGGCCAAAAATGGCACATTCGCTTCATTGCAGACTGCAAAGCAAAACTAAAACTTAACCACCACGCCTTAGCGCCATAAGAGTAATAGAGTATGGCTCCCTTGGAACGCTGTACACCAGCATCCACGTAAACAAGATTTCCTTTTAACATGGTCGAGGTCTCTACAATTTTTTTCGGAAAATAACGCATTACCAGTCCTGCACTACGGGCATCGGCCATCCAGATTTCTTCCTCACCACATGTCAAGAATTGAGTTCCCAATCCAAAACGTTCATCAAAACGTATTTTCCCCTGTACACTTGTCCGGCGCACAACTATTTCAAGAGCAGAAATACCTAAAAAGCCCCCTCCCTTTGTATAATCAAGTTCTGTCGTAGCATACTGCTTCAACGGTTTTCCGGTATAACTGTACGCTTGAAAAAGAGCAACATCCAACGACGGATTCTCTTCAAAGACTTTCGTTATATCCGAGAAACTGTCAGGTGTGAAATGAGCATCATCATCGGCATACAACACCAAATCGGCCGTAGCTTGCTCCAAAGCCAAGTTTCGGTTTGCCGATAACCCCTTCCCCTTGTATTTATACAATTTCACGTCTTCCCTTGTCTGTATCACATCAGGAATCAATGCCAAAAACCTTTCATCAGTATACTGGAAGGAAACTATATAACGAATATTCGCTGTCGGAGGTAGAAAAATATCAACCACACGTACTATTCCCTTATTAAAGGTACATATCAATATATCTATCGTCATATTCTAAAGTTGTTGATTGATTCTATAACATATGCTATTTCGTCTTCACCCATAACATTACTTATTGGCAAACTCAATTCGCTCGAACAAATCATCTCCGTTACAGGAAAATTCCCTACAAAACAACCACTTAACGCACTTTGTTGATGGAGAGGTATAGGGTAATGCACCAATGTGCCAATGGATTTCTCACACAGAAAGTCTGCCAGTTTATCCCGCTCGGCACACAACACTGGATAAATATGAAAAACACTTCGTTTTGTATTGCCTTCATACGGAATCCTCAGTAAGGGGTTTTGAATTCCTTTTGCGTAACAAGTTGCTACTTTTCTTCTCTGCTCATTATCCTTATCAAGATACCTTAATTTTACCCGCAACACGGCAGCCTGTATTTCGTCCAACCGACTATTCAAACCGATATATTCATGTTTGTACTTCTGTTCCGATCCATAATTGGCCAACATTCTGACACAACGTGCCAGGTCTTTTTTATCCGTTACCACAGCACCGCCGTCGCCCATCGCACCTAGATTTTTCCCAGGATAAAAGCTATAAGCAACTGCTTCACTATATTTGCCTATATGTCCACCCTCTGAATCACAACCACCATGTGATTGCGCAGCATCTTCTATTAGTTTTAAATTGAACCGCTTCGCAATGGAGGCAAGTTTCGGCATATCACACACCAAGCCATAAAGATGAACAGGTAATATTGCACGAGTTGTTCCAGTAACCCGCAATTCCACTTTTGAGACATCTATCAAATAATCCTGTTCACTAACCTCACAAAGTACCGGTCTCAGTCCGGCACGTATCACCGCCTGAACTGTTGCTATAAAAGTATGCGCGGGCACCAAGACCTCATCCTCATCATTCCAACCATAAAGTTCTTTGCAAGCCATCAATATCAACGTAATAGCATCCAAACCATTACCCACCCCAACCGCATTATTCATTCCACAATATAAAGCAAACTCCTGTTCAAACAATGCCGTCTCCTCGCCCCGCAAATACCAACCGGATTCCACCACACGCTGTATCGAATCCATGATTTCTTCCTGATAGGGAGCATTTACCTGCAGCAAATTCAAAAAATCCACTTTCATAATGCATTTGGTATTATTCATTCAGACAAACCTTGTAGATATCATAACATACACCACGAGCGCCAAAACCCTCTTTTTGAAATAACAGGCCCTCATTCAAAATCTGCCCTCCTTGTTCCGTGGATATCCCAAAATCAAAATAAGGAACTTTCCAGTCCATTTCCTGTATCAATGTACAAAACAACAAATCCAGCGCTCCGTTATTCCGCCCTACTTCCGTAGAAGTGATATACTGTACATGTACAACGTTGGCAGACTTAAATAAGACAGTTCCCCCATACAGTTTTCTCTGTTCATCTTCCACCACATAAATGGCTATATTTTCAGGGAAACGCCTCCATAAGGTTTCCATCTCATCCGCGGTGTGAACCGGGTGTGTATGGTGACGAAGCCTCAATTCTTTTTCTAAAATATTCCACAACGGTTGTATTGAATCTGTTCCCGGACAAACCCTACGAACAATCCATCCCGCCTTCAAAGCCTTTTTTACACCTCGCACACGAAGTGAGCGCATAGGCAATAAGGATGGCAATACTATCGTAGAAGACAAAGAACGAGCTGCCAATGTAGCCCCGATCTTATACAAAGCATAAAGTTCCTCTTGTGCCGGATAGGTATGATAAATATACGGAACTGATTTATAAATAAAAGAGACAGCACCATACCTCTGCTTATAATAAGCCACAGCCAACTGTAAACATTCCCAAACCTGCATAGCCGTTATTTGCCGATGCAGTATCAACCCACCATACGTTAAACCTGCATGCGAAGATACGGTTTTCGTATTACTCTCCCAACAAGCCGGCAAAACGGCTATAACCGTTTTTTTGTCTTGAAAAAGTAACGAACAATCTACGAATCGCTCCTTATGATAATCCATGAAATCCCGATGAAACAGAAATGTACCATTTTTTGACTGATCAATAGTTACATTCCAAGAATCATACAGACTTTCGACATAAGGAATCACTTGCATTGTTTGTACTTTATATAAGTTTCGTAATCATTGATATAACCATCTTTATTATACGGATGAGAGGCAACTACCAAGCAAACTGTATGTTTATCAAAATCTTCAAGCTGACACCACATATCAATGGGTATTAAGATACCATGAGCAGGAGAGTCCATACGTACCGTAGCCCGTGTTATCCCGTCATCAACACAGATGGTAAATGCACCACAAACCGGAATGATCAGCTCTGCACACTCCGTATGGGCATGTCCACCGCGAATCCGTCCTTCGGGAACACCATAAATCCAAAAAATACGCTCAACATGAAACGGAATATATTTTTCTAATGTCATATGCGACAAACATCCCCTATCATCTATCTCTGTCGGCAATGACACTATCTTACAGCCTAACGGCAATGCTTCTTCTGACAACTCCATTCTTTATAGATTGCTTTGCAACAAAGATACGCAATCTTTGCGACAAACCCATTAAGTTGAACATACATATTTTGAGAAAATACAACAAAAAAATGAGAAATACCCTAAGCATTTCTCATTTTAAAGTAGCGCCTACGGGAATCGAACCCGTGTTACATGCGTGAGAGGCATGTGTCCTAGCCGCTAGACGAAAGCGCCATTTTGTGGCGGAAGCTAGGAGATTCGAACTCCTGGTACGGTCACCCGCACGGCAGTTTAGCAAACTGCTGGTTTAAGCCACTCACC
>CABSGW010000041.1 GCA_902477365.1 uncultured Prevotellaceae bacterium | reverse complement strand
CTCTTCCGATCTTACACAGCGCCCCCAATAGCCGGCTGCGCCTTGACAATGCTGAAAATAAATCAATGGTTCTCATAATTCATTGGTTTAGTCTTGCGCTCTTCTTCGTTTATCTACCTTCCAGGAACGCTCCAGGTAATCCATCAAATACCAGCCGTCCGACGTTCGGTACGCTTTCAGATAACGTCCCGGAAACACACGCCCGTCGCTGCAATAGAGCAGCCCGAACGACCAAGGAGGCAGCTGACGGACAAAGCGGCGCAATTCGTCCAGGTATTTCCGGTTTTGGGGCGGAAGTTCCGAAGGATTCAATAAAACCAGATCGGCCGTTCCGTCACGGGCCGTCACCACCAACACATCAAAACTACAACTTCTCTTCAAGGTGGTATCCCGACCGCAATACCGACCCGCATCGTAACTGAGCAGCCCCATTTCCCAAGTCAACTTATCGGCCCAATGGGAGCTGGTTATCATCTGCCAACAACGGGTGACATGTTCCCGGTAAGGAGAAAACCTGGCCTCACTCCAATGACCTTTCAACCGTCCCCGATCCAGTTCGTACTCTGTATAACAAGCCGAAACGGCAAAAGAGAAATAGCGCAACGGCTGGCTAATGGCACGGAACCGTCCACTCAACCAAACGGCAGGAACTTCCCCACCGGGATCTTCAAACTCCGGTATGGGAGGCCGCTGTCCATAAAGCCGACGGGCGGCGGCCAACAGCAGCGTATCGGACCGGCCGGTGACACAATCCCTGAAATCGGAAATACATACGATTTGTTTTTGGGCCGGGTACTCCATGATGCCCCAAATAGTAGCAGCCGTCAACTGCCTGCCCCGGAACAATGCATTGCCGGCAAACAGCGAATCCACAAACAACACATTACGGTTGCCGGTATAGACCAATGGCTTTTCCCACCAATAAACAGTATCGCAGTATTGATGATAACCCTCCACCATCTCGTCCACCGTCACAGCATTCCAGCAAGCCCGGGGCGAATGGCGAAGACTATCCGATCCGGATGCCCATCCGCAACAAACCAGTGCCATCGCCCATAGGAAAAATCTTTTATACATACTTTTCATCTGTCTGTCCCTCCCTCGTTTAGTGAGTGTTATTCTATCTATTTGTATCCAGATAATCCCGGAAACTCCATTGCTTGTTTTGCGCATCGTAGGATGCTTCTATGTACCGGGCCGGAAGAATGCGCCCTTGTACCGTAACCAACGCACCGAAGAAGTCCTTCGGCAAGTTTTCGATGGCCTGCAACAGCCGGTCGGCTTGCTGCTGTTCGGCTTTTCCCGTTGGCGGATTGCCTACCAACGAGGCCCGTATCCGTCTTTCTCTTCCTCCGTAAGCCATAAACGAAAAAGACCAGTCGCTATGGCTGTCGGTCAAGGCAGACAGCACCTCTTTGAGCCGATGTGCCAGATAACCCATTTCCTTGCTCATCCATTCGTTCCAGCATGCAACTTTTTTATACCTAGTCCCGTCGATGTTATCATCCAGCAAGAAACGGCTTCGGAGTAGTTGCGAATGTATGACTTTTCCCTTTTCCACCCGATAAAAGCGCACAAAAGGACATACGCTGAAGCCTCCGTAGGCACGGTGCGAGGTTGACACGCCGAACAGGCCACTATACCACCGGGCCGGGATGCCGAAACCCGGATATTCGCCATAAGTACGGGCCAGTTTCCGGTAGAGGGGAGTTCCGTAGTCGGCTGTGTCGTGAGGCTGTTCGCTGCCGTACCAGCAGAGTTCCACTTTCTTTCCTTTTGGCGTGTAGCGTCCGCATAAGGTCCATTGTCCCTTGGGCAGCGACACTTGTCCGGCGGTCTCCAGCAGCTCCGGTTTCCAAGGCGCCACGTCGTAAACAAACGGAGAAAAAACCGGATCCTCATGCAACAGTATTTCGCGGCTTCGATAGGTCAGGATATGATGTCCGCCGGCATTGGCTTGCAAGCTTTTCCCACTCCGTTTCCAAGCCACGAAGCTTTTCCGTGCCTCGGCTTCGGAGATGGTATCTGGATTTTCCTCTTTGAACCAGGGCGATGGCTGGAACACATAGTTTTGCCGGTTCTCGGAGTTTATGCTTGATTTCGCCCGCTTGTTGCCGAAAAAGTAGTCGCTAAAGGTCCATTTGTTTTCATCAGGATGGTAGGTACCTTCCACATACCGTGCCGGAAAGATGCGTCCGTCCGTTGTAACCATGTGACCGAACAGCCCGGCGGGCAGTTTCTGTACGGCTTGCGCCAAGCGGTCGGCACACGCTTTTTCTTCGGCGGTGAGTTCCTCGGGCAGGAGCGGGTGCAAGGTGGCCCGTGCGCATCCGTCGGTAAGGATAAGAAACGAGAAACTGCAACGTCCGTTGTAGGCGGCGGCTGCGGACGGCAGGACGGCCTGCAATGCCTCGGCAAAATGACGCAGTTCTATGTCGCCCAGATACATGTCCCAGTAGCGGTATATCTGAGTATAGGTAGGAACAATCTCGTCAGATTGTTTTTGGGCCAGCGTGCCGAACCGGTTCTCGATAAAAGTCCGGTCCTGGATCATTCCTTTTTCTACCCGATAGCGCAACACCTTCATGGTGACACGGTTGTTACAGTAGGGATACCAGTTGGCCGTTACGCCTAGCGTACCACTGAACCAAGTGGCCGGAACACCTTTTTCACCCAACGCGCCGTAGCGTTGTTCCAGTTTCCGGCAAAGGGCCGCCGAGTCGGCAGCCGGCAAAACGCCCGGCAACAGACTATGCAGACACAACCGTTGTTGCCGGTCTGTGGGCGTGAAACAGCGGTCAATGCTCCAGCAGGCGGCAGGCAAACGGTGCCGGCCTGCCCGGTACAGGCGGTCAGGTTCGGGAGTATCGACATAATGAACCTTCCGTCCAAGGTCTGCATCATAATGATTGATCTTGTCTGACCAAGGCAAATCGTCTGTAATCAGATCCGGCGGCGTCTGAGCCGCATGGTCCCGCTCGCGATACCATTCTTTGAAGTTTGCCTTTAGCTCTTCCTGTGATACGGTGTCGGTTACCGGTGTCTTTTTTTCTTCTATCAGCGGCATAACCTGCCTTATTTCCTTTTGTCCCTGAAGTGGAATCACGCCAAAGAACAAAGTTCCGAGCAATAATATGATTCCTGTTATCATGATGTTCTTTTTTAAAAAGTGTAACGTTAGTAATGAATGTATTTGTCTTCATCTGCTATATAAACTCCGAAATTATCGAATCCATATTCTTTTTCGTAATGTTCTTGTACATTTTGATCGTCATTAGAAACTTGGTACTTATCGTCATCAGAATATAAACCCTCTTGATATTCTACCTCTTTTCGTGTACTATGGCTATGATAAAGAGAATCATATCCTTTTTCTAATACTGCATCTGTTGGAATTTCCACTGTACCTTGCGAATGAGAAGAAAACACCGTACCTCCGGTTGCTCCTTCTTTACCGGCGTAGCCCCATTCCACACTCGTATTTCGAGAAAGAGCCTGAAAGAATGCTTGATTCTCTTCAAACGTTCCTGATTTTCCTAAATCTTCAAATAGAATCCCTCTTTCTGTTTTGTTACCACTGTCAACAGGGTAATCATAAGAACTTAACTTCATTCCCATTGGTATTGGAATGATATTACCAGTTGGATATCCGGCAGAATCTGCTGTATGAATGACATCAGGACCTCCAGTCTCCTTTTTTCCTGTAATCCTACCAAACTGATCCATATAATAAGTGTCACCTCCCATGAATTGTGTTTGTTCGAATTCACTTAAAACAGGCATTATTCGTGCCAATTCTTCCAGACTTTTTTTTGTCATTTTCTTCATAACTGTACTTTTTAAAAATTTAACAAACTAATATTGTAAGATATATCTTCCAACTAAATATTCCTGATGGACAAAGTCCGCACAAAACCAAATAGCGTAAAGCATCATTTAGAATGCTACGACTCGTTGCACAAAACTAGTGGTTTTCTGCCCGAATCCACCTATTTTGTTGTTCACAAATTGTTCACAAATACACTCTTCACTGTTTTACAATACTTTACAAGACGTACACAAACAACAGAAAGCCATTGAAACGGGGATACATGTTGAAAAACAGAGAAAGAAAACCGGATCACAAGAAAAGATTGTACGCCTCTTCTCAGATGCCCTTCTCTTTAAAACGCACTGGGCATCCCGTCGCAACGAGATGCCCAATACGTTATTGTTCGCCCCAAACAGGTCGTTAACATGCGTTCGTAAAGTTCGTTCAGCACCTCTGTCTGAGTGCCGTTACCAGCAATCAGAGCCGCTATGGTCTCCCGTCGGATGCACTCACTTCTACCCATTTGTTCGTAGCCGGTTACCTTTTATCACCAGCTACGAATATAAATAGCATTACCAATTACGGTTTCCCGACAACCTGCGCGCCGGACTTAATATTCATCATCGTCACCCGGCCCCATCGGCAACTCGCCAAAGAAGTAGTCATAAGCAACGCCCATGGTTTTCACTTCTTGGGGGTATTTGCCTTCCATTGCCTTTTTCCAACGGTTATACATGTCGGTCAGGCTTTCATGCTTCACCGGATTCTCCCACATAAACCGCCAGAAAAGCAATTGACGAGCGGCACTGTTAGTCGACAATACCTGAAAAAATGCCGCAGTATGATCATCTAAAACATTCTCTAGAAGCATCCTTAAGTAAGAAGGCGCATCGGCCATCCAACGACCTCCTATACCGATATTTATCAACTTGCTATAATACTCCTTACGGTCAATGGCATCCAGTTTCTTCAAAGCATCGACATGCAGACGGGCTGCACGGTACATGGTGTCATCGAATCCCGGACGAGTACTATAACGATAGACATCATTAAACATCCCCCAGGTAGAGGGAAACTGATTGAAAAAAGCACGCTGCAAGGCCGGGGAAGACGGATCGCGCATTAGCTCCCGGTAGGCCTTGTTCAAAGCCATTGTGTCCACGCCATGAAAATTACCGGCCTGCAAAGAGAGGCCACCGGCTATAAACAGCCACAAAACAACTAACATCTTTTTCATAATGGTAAGTATTAAAGAGTTAATACTAATTTTGATTCACAATCCATTGTCCTAACTGAATCCAAAGCGGGCCACTACCCGAACGGTCACTTTTTGATTTTAAGAGTTCCTCACGTTCCTCCTTTCCCATCAATAACATCTGACCCATTGAAATCTTTTTCTTGGCCGAACAAAACGAATTGTCCAAGTTTGGAGCCAGCTGAACCACATAGTTTTTCTTACCCGAAACAAGGAACAACTGACGCAAAGCCACCGCATTAGCCTCAGCATCGAGCATACTGTCAAAAACCGGATAAACGGCATAAAGAGGTTGCTTCACCTTGCCATAATACGCGGAAGGCTGAAATCTGCACAAGGCATAATCGTGCCGGCTACCGCGTATACGGTAGGTCCTTTCCAATACTACCTCAGCCGGCACCCCCATGGCCTTACTCTTTGCAGTGTCTGAATAAGTTTCCTTGGTCAAAACCTGAAGCCGTTCCTTAAAGTCCTTCTGTCCATCACTCGCATTAGCAACCTGTAAAACCTTATACATATATTCCAACCAAACTTTCTTGGCCTCAGCAGACATCCCACTGCCCTTCAACATCTCTTGATGTTGCTGATAAGCAAAATCTATACCCGAAACTGCCATTGTGCCCAACGTAACGACAAACTTCACCTCCGGATTGCGAGAAGCCTCAACCACAGCGGAAATACCACCCTCTCCTTGTCCCAACAGGCCAAAGGAATAACCCGCAAAACGGCGGTCTTTTTTCAACGCGATGAAAGCATCGTGCCCGTCATTGGCCACGTCATAGAAATTCACACTGCCGTCGTACGCCCTCACCTTCTTCTTGATCAAGCGACTATTAAAACGATAGCTGGCAATTCCTTGCCGTGCCAACGAGTCGGCAATCTGCTCATAAAGCCCGTTCCTATTCATACCACTTTCATCGGGAGAGGCTAACATAATCACCAATTTCCGGGTCTTTGCAGCCTCTGCCGGTAATCGCAAACGGCCGTGCATATCCACATTTCCGCTGGAACTGCGAAACGTAAAATCACTCTCTTGCGCCAACTGTCCCCAAACAGGCAACCAGCCTACGACAACCAACAATACACTCAAAAACGTTTTCATAATCTCTTTATTCTATTGTCCACATATATTCCCATACTATCGCCATTATAACTTGCTTTCTTGCTGTACATGCGCTCCGAAAATCCGGTGAAAACAGTTCGAAAGCAACTCTTTCGGCAAAGCCCATTCCTCTTCCAACCGTAACATGCGTTCGTAAAGTTCGTTCAGCACTTCTGTCTGAGTGCCGCTACCAGCAATCAAAGCCGCTATGGCCTCGCGCCGAATACGCTCACTCGTATCCGTCTGTTCCAGCCAATGCCTGTTAGTTTGCTGGCCGTCCGTCACACGGTATAGCAACAACGATTGCGATTCTATATAGAAACGTCCGCCTTTCCGGGCTATATCCAACCACAATTTATAATCTTCGGCATAAGGATAACCCGGCTCATAGCGCAACTCTTTTTGCCGCCAAAAGGAGGTGCGGAACATCACGGTGGGATGGCAAAGAAAATTTTCATGGCTCAGCACCACCAACGGATGTGCTATATATCCTGAGAAACGCATACTCCACTCGCCACGGCTTACTTTCGCTCCGAACGGTGTAGCCCAACTGCCGCACACGTCTATCTCCGTATCTTCCTCCAAAATGGCATGCTGAATACGCAAACGGTCCGGATGCATCCGGTCATCGGCATCCATACGGGCCACATAACGCCCCCTTGCCAACTCTATACCGGCATTCAACGATGCAATATAATCATTTTCACGTTTCACATAACGGATGCGGGCATCCTTAAAGCCACGTACCACCTTGGCCGTACCGTCTGTCGACCCGTCGTCCACCACCAGCAGCTCAAAATCGGAATAGGTCTGTTCCAACACACTCTTTACCGCTTCAGCCACATACGCTTCCGCTGGAGCAGCCGCCATCAATACCGTTATTTCCGGTTTCATCGTATTTTTCATTTTGATTGTTCATTTTCGTTCCACACTTCGTCATACACAGCCATCGTCTCGCGAATCATGCGTTGCAGGGTGAATTGCTCCCGATAGCGCTCGTAAGCATTCCGTCCCAACCGTCCCCGTTCTTCCGGACGCTCCAGCAGACGAATCATGTACTCAGCCATCGCATCCGTATCCACCGAAAGGCCGAAAGCCGTCGAAAACGGCGCTTTTACCTTCAGACTGTCCACACCGTCCCGGAACATCTCGTCCAGTCCGTCCACCGCCGTAGTTATGACCGGCATGCCGAAACGCATCATCTCAATAGCCACATAGCTGGATTGCTCCTGCAACGACGCAATCACACCCACATCACAACTGGTGTAATAGGAACACAATGTCTCGTAAGGTACCAGTCCTGTCAGTTCCACCGACACATCGGCATATTGTGCCAACAGCTGTTTTTTACGTGCCGCGCTGCAAGTGCCACAGGCTACCAGGCTCACCCGGTATCCCCGTCGTGTCACTTTCCGCATGGCCTCCAAAATGTATTGAATTCCTTTACTCTGCGACACTACCCCTACATACAAACACCTCAACTCACCCGGTTTCCCGGCGTAGCCGCGCATAGCCGGCATCGTATCTTCATCGCCCATACCGTTGGGAATCACGTGTACGCCTTGCTTACGTCCCATCAGACGTCCCAAAAACTCACGGGCACAATCTGTCACACACACAACGCGGTCGGCACGGTGATAAGCGTTCCACTCACTTTCCAACCGCAGATAAGGCTCTTTTTCACGGGGTATCCCCCGCTGTACATAATACACCTCATACAGCCGATTAAACGACGGACGATCCGTATTGTACAACGCTTTCCAGGGAATACAATGCAAATGAGTAATAATGCGGCAAGTCGGAACCCGCTCCCGCACATAACAGGCCAGATCTATCAGGTTCAACGTATGTAGGTGAAAAATAATCCGTTCTTTTCCCTCAAACAGATCGTGTATCAAACGATACACCTGTTCATTATACTTCCGTGTCCAAAACGATTTGGTCAGAATCTCGGACAAACAACGCGGCAAGGGTATCTGTACAAACACACCGCCTTCGGGCAACCGCACACGGCGTACAAACAACCGGTCTCCTCCTTCTATCAGCTGAATACGGTGCAACCGCACGGACGGAACGCGTTGCAACCCCTTTATCAACACTTCCAAATACCGGTCAACACCCGATGTGTTACCAAAATTGGTCATGTCCATCAAAAACAAATCAACAGGCTTCATAGGCTTCCCAATATAAAATGGATGCGGTTGTCGGCCGCCGAATCCTCTAACTGGCAAACCGCACACAACAACAATAACAAACTGGCTATTCCGTGCAGCCCCACCATTCCGGGCTGCAACACGTCCAACTTGCCCAAACGTGTTTCAAGTTCCTCCTGTGATGCTTCCAGGTAATCGCCCCTCACCCGTTCCAACGTCGTCCGCCTGCAAGCAACATCGTGTAGCCGTAAATAGGAGCAATGTATATAGGTTGAGAACAACTGTTCCTCCCGTACACCATCCCAGTTTCCCACCTCACGATTCCGAGAGGCAATTTCGGGCAAGCCCGACAGTGCGACACGCCCGGACAAAACGCCCAGCCAATAACCTGTTTCCCAGTCGTTTCTGAAGTAGTCTTTCCGGTACAGATTCATATAACATTGAAACAGGGCAACCGGCGGTTCATACGTTACACAGGCTGCCACCACACGCAGATAATGTGTCCATCTGGACAGGATTGCTGTTTTAACCAGCAATTTACGGGTCTCCGTAGCAGCCAATTCATCAAACCATTTCTCCAACCGGCTTTCAGCTGCCGCCAACAGCCGGTTTCGGGCCTGTTCTGCCATCGTCCGTCCCTGTGCATTCCAAAACAGGGCCAAATCCAACAGTTCAAATCCGTTGTAACCGGCTTTGTGCAATTTCAACTCCATTTGTTCCTCTATCTGACGGCACTGGTTGCCAAATAGCTCTTCAAAATCAGCATCCAGCAACTTCCCTCTGACTACATGCAACAAGGCATACCCTATCCCTCCCAATCCACTGGACATATCTATCTGTTCCGTGCGGGTCAGTAAAGCCTGCCGCAACAATTCAAAAGCCTGTTCTTCCAAATACGCGTCATGCAACAAAGCGGCTGTCTCAAACAAACTCAGCGCAATACCCGCACGCCCCTGCATCAGTCCCGAAGAAGACAGTGCATGCGCATTCAGCAACAAATAGTCCGCCAAGTCCCGCAATCGTTTTTCTACATTTTCTTTCATGATATTATGTTTCGGTAAAAAAGGTTTCCGGAAAAACCAGTTACGGTTTCCCGGAAACCCGGGTATCAGACTTAATATTCGTCACTATCATCCCCCATCGGTAACTCGCCGAAAAAGTAGTCATAAGCAACGCCCATGGTTTTCACCTCTTGGGGATATTGCCCCTCCATCGCCTTTTTCCAACGGTTATACATTTCGGTCAAGCCTTCATGCTTCACCGGTTTTTCCCATATAAACCGCCAGAAAAGCAATTGACGGGCGGCACTGTTTGTTGACAATACCTGGAAGAATGCCGCAGTATGATCATTCAATACTTTTTCCAAAAGCATTTTCAGATAGTTGGGTGCATCGGCTATCCAACCGCCTCCTATACCGATATTTATCAACTTGCTATAATACTCCTTACGGTCAATGGCATCCAGTTTCTTCAAAGCATCGACATGCAGACGGGCTGCACGGTACATGGTGTCATCGAATCCCGGACGAGTACTATAACGATAGAGATCATAGAACATCCCCCAAGTAGAGGGGAACTGATTGAAAAAAGCACGCTGCAGGGCCGGGGAGGACGGGTCGCGCATCAACTCCCGATAAGCCTTGTTCAAAGCCATTGTGTCCACGCCATGAAAATTACCAGCCTGTAGAGAGAGACCACCGGCGACAAACAGCAGAATTAAAAATAATTTCCGCATATGTTGTGTGATTTAAAGTGTATGAAATCATTATTTTTTATCTTTGTCTTCATCCGGATCTTTAGAACGAATCGTTAAAGATATTCCCTCATCACCGTGTTTGTTAAACATACTGAAGAGACTTTCTAATTGTGTTTTACTATCACTAACTGTATAACCTTTTTCATCTGAATATTGATACGATGCGCCTGGCATTAGACATCCTTTAGAATCTCCACCTTCATTTCCTTTATGAATCTTTATGCCAGTCCGCCCCGGAACACCGGTAACTTCGTAATATCCAGACTTCCCATTATAAGTGGATGGTTGTACATCATAGGTACCTTCGGGTATAGCACAACCGGAATCTTTTACATCTGCCAAATCTTCCCGATAAAGAGGTTCCAACATATAGCCACTTTCACTATACAGAAGATTTCCTTTGTCATCGTATGCGCTCGCAACATACATACTAAGAGTTGAACCATTTGCAAAACCTTGACGAACCATATCCACTTCAACACGGTCACCGGCTACATACGAACTTTGTTCTTTTTCACTCAAAACCGGCATTACTTGTGCCAATTCTTCCAAACTGCTTTTTGTTAACTTTTTCATAGTTGTACTTTTTTGAAATAAATAAATTGATTTACTTAGATATGCCCGTCGGCCAAATCTTCCTGACGAACAAAGTCGTACAAGTCTAAGTGGCGTAAAGCATAATAAGTTTCATATTGCTGCCGCAGACTTTCGTAATACTGCTTCAGTACTGTCTGCTGTTCTTTGCGGGCCGCAGTCAGTTCGTACACAGACACACTGCCCAAGGCGAACTTACGCACCAACAAGATGTATTGGTCGCATGCAAGCTGATAGGTGCGCCGGGCTATGCCTGCCATAGAGACCGAACTGTTGTAACCATGAACCTGCTCGTGCAATGTACTCTCGAACGCACGCCGGGCGGTCTCCACCTCCAACCGGGTTTCTTGTCGCCGGTTTTCAGCTATACGCCGCTTGTTGCGGTTTATGCCCCACTGAAAAACAGGTATCCGGAACGACACCGAGACAGACTGACTATTGATGGGACGCCGGTAGGCATCGACAAAACGTTCGGCATATTGGTTCAGACCGTAATTGAGCGAAACGGTACCGTTGAACCGTGTCTCCAAATCGGCCTCATACCATGTAGCATCGGCCTGCAACAACTGCAGCTCCTGGGCAAGAGCCGTCGGATTGTTGCGCCGCACCTGTTGCAAGAAAAGGGCGGCATCCACTACACGGGGTAGCGTATCGGCCGGCTCAGCCACGCCCACACTGTCGGCCAGCCCCAGATAGTCGGCCAGGCGGCGGCACGCCGTGCGATAATTGCGTCCGGCCTCCTCGCAGGAAAAACGCGTATTGAGTTGTTGTAACTCTACCTGATTGTAGTCGTAAGCCGTAAGATACCCCTCGCGCCGCTTCACCGCAGCCACACGCAGCAACGTATCCTCGATAGCCAACGAACGCCGGGCGAGATCTTGCTCCAGTTTATACAGAAAAGCATCCAGATAGAGGGCAAGCGTCTGGCGTTGCACCGTCGACACCTCGGTGCAATAGTTACGCACCGAGAGCCGGTTGGCCGTACGCTGTACCGCATCGTTCAGACGGAACCGGCGACGGCCTCCCCAAAACGATTGGGAATAGCCCAACGTAAAGACATTTGTACTGAAACTGTTCCGGTTGCGCGAAAACTCACGTAAAAACGCCACATTGCTGCCAGCCGTAAGCGTACCGCCCGTCCAGCCCACCAGTTGTTGTAAAGTGAGGCCCGCACTGCTATTGTTAGCGTAATCATCCACATAACGGTAGTCACCTTCAACGGCATCCTGAAGCTGGCGCAACGAATGGTTCAGGTTGACGGGAGAAAACTGGAACGCAAGTGACGGCAACAGGCTTTTCCTGTAATTGGCATAACTGAGCAATTCGTTACGATAGCGCAACGCGGCGGGCATTCATACCAGCTACATAACTCAAAGAACCGGGCCTCGTTACAATGCAACGCCCATACATTGACGGCCTCGTCCAATGTAACTACATTCCGCGCAAACAACAGGGGTGGAAATAAACCGCTCCATAACAAGGTTAATATATATATCCTTACTCGTTTCTTCATGGTGTTAATTTTAAATACAAAAGGATATCGGGCGCAAGGTAAAGATTTATTTTCGCGCTACCAAACTTTCAGCACAAAAAAATAAAAAACTTACCAAAATACGGCCTATATTGTCTTTTTCCATTATATTAATAGGGAAAATCATTTTGATTCTCACATTTTTTCACTACCTTGCGCGCTGAAATTCCTTTTTTAAACCTTTCGGCCATGGAAAACGATAAAAACAATCCTACAGAACGGTCTGAAGAGATACAAGACATCATTGAACGCATGCCCACACGGTGGGCCATGTGGACCGCCCTCATCACCGGATGCCTGATGGGTGTGGTTATTTTGCTTGGTTTCTTAATAAAATACCCCGATGTTGTGACAGGACAAGTCTCCGTTACTGCCGAGAAAGCTCCCGTCAGATTGGTAGCCGGCGCAACGGGCCGTGTCAAACTGCTACACGCCAACGGCGAACAAATTGACCGAGGCACGGTAGTGGGCTACATCGAGAACGGTGCCGACTATGCCACCGTCAGGCAACTGGACACCCTGCTGAACCATCCGGGTGCCACCTTACCCGAAGACCGCCCCCTGCTGGGCGAACTCAGCAGCACTTACAATGCCTATGTACTGGCATACCGTCAATACCTGCGCCTGCGTACATCAGACCTATACACCAACATGCGCACCTCGCTGCAACGCCAGATTGAAGCAGACAGCCGGGTAGACAGCAACCTGGAACGCGAGGTATACATCCAACGCGAACTGGCCAGTCATGCCGCCGACCGCCTGCACAAAGACAGTATCCTACTGCAAATGGACGGTATCAGCCAAGCCGCATACCGCCAACAACACGATGCCTATTTGAATCAACACGGAAACCTTGTCAGCGCACAAAGCAGCCGGCTCGTAAAGCGGTCGGACATCAGCAAAAGTCGTCTGGAACTGGACCGTCTGCACTTGGAAGAGTCTGAAGCGTTGGAACAAGCTTATGTAGAGTTCGCCACACAACGAAACGCTCTGCTCAGCGCCCTGCGGGTGTGGAAAGAACGCTACCTGCTCACCGCGCCACTAGACGGAAGACTGGAATATCTGGGATTTTGGCGCGACAACTACTACATACAGAGCGGCACGGAACTCTTTACTGTGATGCCAGCCAAAAACCGCTGGATAGGCGAACTGCTGATCACCACACAGGGGGCAGGAAAAGTAGAACCCGGGCAAACGGTCAATGTAAAACTGGCTGACTATCCTTATGACGAGTTCGGACAGCTCAAAGGACGCGTGCAAAGCATTTCGTACCTCACAAACAAGATCGAGACCGCAGCCGGAACGGCCGAAGGATACCGGGTTACCGTCAGCTTTCCGGACGGCATACGGACCAACTTTGGCCGCAAACTGGTACTGAACTTCGAGACCAAAGGTTCAGCCGAGATCATCACCAAACCTAAACGACTCATACAGCGACTCTTCGACAACCTGAAAGCCCGAGGCGAACGCTGACACCCACAGACACGAACACCTTATCCGGACAAAACCATGATTTTAAAAAAATTCCCTATTGAATACCAGATGGATTCGCACGATTGCGGACCGGCCTGCCTGAAAATGGTGGCAAAATATTTTGGCAAATACTACTCCTTACAATACCTGCGGGACAAATGCGGGCTGACCAACCAGGGTATTTCCCTGCTGGACCTGAGCACTGGGGCAGAAAGTATCGGACTGCACGCACTGGCCCTGAAGTGCCGGATAGACGACATCGTGACACGTGTACCCTTTCCGGCTATCGTCTTCTGGAACGAAAACCATTTTGTGGTGGTAC
>CABSGW010000040.1 GCA_902477365.1 uncultured Prevotellaceae bacterium | reverse complement strand
GCTATCACACGGACTCCGTCAGTCAATTGCCCCTCTTTACCTTTTTTCAACTGGTTAACCCACAATCCAAAACCGGATAAATTCGTTGTTATGCAAGGTATTTTGAAAGCGACACTTTCTAACGGGGTATATCCCCACGGTTCATAATACGAAGGATAGATACACAGGTCATTACCTATCAACAAATCGTAATACTCCATATTGAAAATGCCATCCGCACCATCCAAATAGCAAGGTACCAACATGATCTTCACCTTATCTTCCGGACGATTCCATAAATTATGATACTTAATCAGATTCAAGATCCGATCATCATTCATATTGTGCAACCAGTGTGTAATCATCGGAACATCCAGTGCCGTACCGTTATTTGCACCGGGCGTATTCAGACGCTCCATCAAATCTTCGCGAGGCCCTTTCATCCAACAAGGCACTTCAATCAAAGTCAACACCGAACGTGATAAAGACTGACTGTTCAAACGGGCAATCGACTCCAAAAAGACATCGAAACCCTTGCAACGGAAATCATTTCGACCACTTGTAGAAACAATAATGGTATCGTCATCCAAATGGCAACCCATTAATTGGTTAGCCACATTCAGAATCACCTCACGTGCTTTTTTACGTTTTGCCGTAAAGTCCTTAGCCTTGGGTACAAAATCAGCTTCAAACCCATTCATCAATACCACATCGGCACGTTTATCCAGCAATTCGGCGCATTCGTTATTCGTTATCTCGCTTACCGTTGTAAAACAGTCTGCATAGTGTGCTGACTGTTTCTCTATGCTATGCTTGGCCTCCATATTCAACTCTCGTGCCATCTGGTCGCCATTGTATGCAAACAGATAGTCATACAACGGTTTATCATTACCGGCAATAGAGCGCCCTATGCTTGTAGCATGTGTAGTAAAAATAGTGGCAATGCCCGGAGCGTATTTACGCAAATAGAGCATACCCATACCAGACATCCATTCATGAGCCTGGTAAATCACTTTAGCACCGGGCTTAATACATGTACGGTACAAACACTCAACAACACGTCCTGCCGCATACGAAAACATTGAAGCTTCGTCATAATCGCCATACGCATGTAAAGAGTCAACCTGAAAATCGGCCCAACAGGCACTATAAATAGCATCTTTTTCCTGATAATAAGATTGAAAATCAACCAATAAAGCCAATGGTTTCCCTGGAACATTCCAACGTCCAACTTTAACGGAAAGACCTTCATTCTTCAACGCTTTAGACCATCCTTGCAACAAACGACGGTCTTCTATAAATAGGGGATTCTTTTTATCTCCCCAAACATCCGGCCCTATAAATATGACTTTATCGGCCATTACTTCTTGCAGTGTCTTCGCACGGGTGGACAAAACAGTGTATATCCCCCCTACTTTATTACAAACTTCCCAACTTGTTTCAAACAAAAAATCGGGAACAATTACTTTGTTCATGATCATCTATTTTCGCGACGGTGCAAAGGTAGTCATTTTTTTGAATATAATAAAAATCTTTTAATATACATTCATATTAAAAATACACCCATTATTAGTAAAATCATAAGGTTCTCAAATAATAAAAGCATATCAACTTGGAGTATTTATTAAAATCTAAAGAATGATAATTGACAATTTTGTTTTTATATGTCGCAGTAGACGAATTGTCCGGGTCACCCTTGCAAACATGTTTTTACATAAAGACTCATTCTATACTTTATTCGATAAAAATCTATCCTTACGAACACAAACGCACGACTCCATAGGTTCGTTCAAACGACCTGCACATCTTTTTTCTCCTAAAACAGCAACAGAGACACAGCACTTACCCATACCACGAGCTACAACAGTTGCGTGCGACGTCATATCTCCACGAGCCGTCAGTCTACATAACAACAACGTACTTACGAACTAAATACATAAAAAATAGGCGATAAGTTTTCTTAAATGGAAAATTTATCGCCTAATAAATTAGTATAGCAATAGACTATTATTCTTCAACAGCAACCTGCGCCGTTTCAATACAGATTTGATATTCAATTATTTCGGTTTTAGGTGTAAGCCTACAGTAAGCGAATATTTATCTAATATTGTTTTAACTGAGGGAGTTACCCCTCTATGGCAGCTTGTGCGGCAGCTAAACGAGCAATGGGCACACGGAACGGCGAACAACTTACATAGTTAAGCCCCACCTTGTGGCAGAATTTCACAGAAGAAGGTTCTCCACCATGCTCACCACAAATTCCACATTTCAAATCGGGGCGTGAATCCCGGCCTTTCTTCACAGCTACTTCAATCAATTGGCCCACACCATTCTGATCCAGCACCTGGAATGGATCGACCTCAAGAATTTTCTTCTCCAGATAAACGGGCAAGAACGAAGCAATGTCATCTCTTGAATATCCGAAAGTCATCTGGGTAAGATCATTTGTTCCAAAAGAGAAATACTCGGCACGAGAGGCTATCTTATCGGCAGTTAAAGCCGCACGAGGTATCTCAATCATCGTACCTACCTTAAACGGCACTTCCATTCCTTCTTCGGCAAACAAAGCGGCTGCTTCAGCACGAATTACGGACTCTTGTGCTTCAAATTCGTGTTCGATACCAATCAGCGGCACCATAATTTCCGGTTGCGGATTGTATCCTGCACGTTTCAAGTCGATGGCAGCTCCCAAAATGGCACGTGTCTGCATCTGTGTTATCTCCGGATAGGTATTCCCCAGTCTACATCCACGATGCCCAAGCATTGGATTATGTTCACAAAGATTGTCCACACGCTGTTTGATGTATTCTACGGTAACACCCATGGCTTGTGCCATCTCTTCCTGGCCTTTTGTATCGTGAGGAACAAACTCATGCAAAGGAGGGTCTAACAGACGTACATTAACGGGGAAACCATCCATAGCCTTAAAGATACCTTTGAAGTCTTCTTTCTGGAAAGGCAACAACTTGGCCAATGCTCTTTTACGTCCTGCCTCATCGTTCGACAAAATCATCTCACGCATCGCCACGATTTTTTCACTGTCAAAGAACATATGTTCCGTACGACACAAACCAATACCAACTGCTCCAAAATCGCGCGCCACCTCGGCATCATGCGGTGTATCTGCATTAGTACGTATTTTCAGGCGTGTATATTTGTTACACAAATCCATCAACGCAGCAAAATCGCCTGAAAGTTCAGCAGCCTGTGTCGCAATCTCGCCTTTATATACTAGTCCGGTTGTACCGTTCAATGAAATATAATCTCCTTCTTTCAAAACAGTTCCGTCTATTTCAACCGTTCTGTTTTTATAATTAATATTCACGGCTCCAGCACCAGAGACACAGCACTTACCCATACCACGAGCTACAACAGCTGCGTGCGATGTCATACCTCCACGAGCTGTCAGGATTCCCTCTGCAACCGCCATACCGGCCAAATCCTCGGGCGAAGTCTCAATACGTACCATCACAATTTTGTGACCATCGGCACTCCACTTTGCAGCATCATCGGCAAAGAACACAATTTGTCCACAAGCCGCACCCGGTGAAGCCGGAAGCCCGCGCGTAAGCACCTGAGCGTTTTTCAAAGCCTCTTTGTTAAACACAGGATGAAGCAACTCATCCAGTTTGTTAGGTTCGCAACGCTTGATCGCTGTTTTCTCATCAATCAAACCCTGTTGAAGCAAATCCATGGCAATCTTAACCATTGCTGCTCCGGTACGTTTACCGTTACGTGTTTGCAAGAACCAGAGTTTACCCTCCTGTACTGTGAACTCCATATCCTGCATGTCGCGATAATGGTTTTCCAGTTTTGTTTGAAGTGCATCCAATTCCTTGTAGATTTCGGGCATAGCCTCCTCCATCGAAGGATAATTGGCCAACCGCTCTTCTTCGCTGATTTCTTGCATCTGTGCCCATCTTTGAGAACCGGCTTTTGTGATTTGTTGCGGAGTACGGATACCAGCCACAACGTCTTCGCCTTGTGCATTAACCAACCACTCGCCATTAAAGACATCTTCTCCGGTAGCAGCATCCCGGCTAAAACAAACTCCCGTTGCGGATGTGTCACCCATATTACCGAAGACCATGGCCATTACCGTAACGGCTGTACCCCACTCTGCGGGAATGCCTTCCATCTTACGATACAAAATAGCACGTTCGTTCATCCAGCTCCCGAACACCGCACAGACAGCCCCCCACAATTGTTCCATAGGATCTGTCGGAAAATCATGTCCTGTTTGCTCCTTGATAGCCTCTTTAAACCGTTTAACCAGCAGTTTCAAGTCGTCAACGCTCAATTCGTTATCTAGCTTAACTCCGCGTTGCTTCTTTACATCTTCAATGATCGCTTCAAACGGATCAATGTCTTCTTTGTTTGTTGGTTTCATTCCCAACACAACATCCCCATACATCTGAACAAATCGGCGGTAAGCATCATAGGCAAAACGGGGATTTCCCGTTTTCTTAGCTAATCCCTCTACCACCTCGTCGTTCAAACCCAAATTTAAAATGGTATCCATCATACCCGGCATAGAAGCACGTGCACCCGAGCGAACCGAAAGTAATAAAGGAGAACTGATATCGCCAAATTTGCAATTCATCAATCCTTCAACATAATTAATACTTTTCTCGACTTCGTCTTTCAACAAGGCTATCACTTGTTCTTTACCCACCTCGTAATATTCATTACATACATCCGTTGTAATCGTGAATCCGGGAGGAACTGGCACACCAATCAAATTCATTTCAGCCAAATTGGCACCTTTACCACCAAGAAGGTTACGCATATCTGCCTTTCCTTCTGCTTGTCCATTTCCAAATGTATAAACTCTTTTGTTCGTCATAGGATTATAGATTAGTAATAAAATATGTTATCTCGTTTAAATGCAAATATAGAATTTTATTTGCAAAAAACTTTTTTTTGAACTAATATTTTGTAGCCTTATAAAGGGGACAACGCATCACAACTAATACATTTTGTTAGATAAAAAGCACATTTATCACCTTTTATCCAAAAAGATTTTCATCAACCACATCAAACAATATCTATCCTTTTACAGTTAATTTACAAAATAACATTCTAAAAGATCAGTTATTTTAGTTGGAATAAGTTCATAAATCCATCCACTTCTCTCCTACTTGTACTATCCTTTCGACATCTGCCTCACAACACACTCCTTAACTCCAAACTTTTTTGTAAGTTTGTATGCGTATTTATTTTATGTACACGAAACAGGCATGAACACAACATCCATCGAACTTATCACAAAATATTTTCCGAATTTATCGGATACACAATGTCAGCAATTCAAACAACTAGATAGCCTTTATAGGGAATGGAACGCTAAAATCAATGTCATATCGCGTAAAGACATTGATAATCTATATGAACACCATATTCTTCATTCCTTAGGCATAGCCAAAGCCATTACGTTCAAAGCCGGTACCCATATCATGGATCTAGGCACAGGAGGAGGCTTTCCTGGCATACCACTTGCCATTCTTTTTCCTACATGCAAATTTCATCTGATAGACAGTATAGGAAAAAAAATAAAGGTAGCTACAGAAGTTAGCCAGGCCATCGGTTTGCAGAACGTGACATTGCGCCACTGTAACGGCAATGAAGAAAAAGGAAAGTTCGACTTTGTAGTAAGTCGTGCCGTGATGGAAACAGGGGAACTCATCAAACTGATACGTAAAAACATACACAAAGAGCAACACAATGCACTGCCCAACGGACTAATATGTTTGAAAGGAGGAGAATTGCAGCACGAAACAAAAGCTTACCGGAATCGGACCACTTTTTGGAATCTGAGTGACTATTTTGATGAACCGTTTTTTGAAACAAAAAAAGTTGTATACGTATCACTCATCTAAAAAAAATTGCTATGCTTCATATAAAAACATTCGCGGTCAACATGCTTCAAGAAAACTGTTACCTGCTCCATGACGAGACAAACGAAGGTGTCTTAATAGACAATGGAGCCTATTTTTCGGTAGAAAGGGAACAGATCATTCAATATATCAAAGAAAAACAAATCAGTTTACGCTATCAAGTATTTACACACGGTCATTTTGACCATATTTGGGGATGTCCCTCTATCTACGATGTTTTTGCAACTCCCATCTGCATTCATCAGGCTGATGTTGCGTTATACACAAACATTGAGCAACAGCTTCAAAACTTCATGGG
Source organism: uncultured Prevotellaceae bacterium (assembly GCA_902477365.1). Taxonomy (GTDB): domain Bacteria; phylum Bacteroidota; class Bacteroidia; order Bacteroidales; family Bacteroidaceae; genus Alloprevotella. The sequence goes on along the minus strand of CABSGW010000040.1, from coordinate 8,153 downwards.
GATGAATGAAACTATTGCAATGCCCCTCATTCATAAAGTACTTACCGAAAATGATACGATCTCTTTCGGTAATCAACAGATGGAAATCATCGAAACACCAGGACACACCCCCGGAGGCATTTGTTTTTATCACCCTACAGAAAACATTTTAATAAGCGGTGACAGTCTTTTTTATCAAAGTATAGGCCGGACAGATTTTCCCGGAGGAAATCACACCGACCTCATTCTAAGTTTAAAGAAAAAAATACTGACCCTCCCCGATTGCACAAATGTCTATCCGGGACATGGTCCATGCACAACCATTGAAAAAGAACGAACTGGTAATCTGTACTTACGTTAGGACAATGGTCTGCTACTCCAAGGTTAGTTTTTTCTTATAATAGGAATCGGCTGTATATAACACTGCTACCGGATTATTCCCCGTAACACGATCTTTTGTAACCAAGGTCGTGACATAGGCATCGGAATATTTATAAAACAGACTATCATGCCCCACGCAAAGCCCTATCACGACATTCAGCTCTGTCTTTTTCTGATTGAGTAAACGTGCTTGTAAAATAGGGTTACACATAGCTGCACCTATTTCTTCGCAACGGATATTAATTCCCATCGAAGACTTTGGTCTACCTGCTATTTTACAGACAACAGCATATACTTCAAATCCATTAGCACGTAAAATTTTCGCAAAACAACGAGCTTCGCGTATCAATCCTATACAGTTAGCAATTCCTATTTTCCTGGCATTTATTTTACGTGCAAACTCCATAATCTCCTGCACACGCGTCCACTGGCAATATCCCTCAAACTCCACTTCGGAACTGGCAATCATTACCTCTTTGTTTTTTCCTTCATTGTAACGTGATTCGGCCCATTCCAGATCAGCACATTCCAATTTTGTGGTTAAACAAAAAGAAGGATAACCACGATCTTTAAATTTACAGTTCTGCGTATTACAATCTACACAACTCAACTTCGGATTTATGCCCCCCATATCCTGATAGTTTGTATTGTCACTAAAAATTAAACCTCTTTCCTATCAGCCAAAAACTCACCAAACAGACGTGCGGCCTCTTCTACCATCTTCGCACAAGGTCGTTTCTCATAATAAGTTTTTGTTCTGGCTTCGGCCTCACAACTAATGGGTTGCGTTTTAGCAATACCTAATAATTCTGCACATATCAACGAACCATTCTGCTCTTTAAAACGTTCTGCCAACAGCTGTACTACTTTATAATTATACGATTTACCTTCTCTGTCATCCGCTTGCGTAGCACCAGTTTCCAAACCAGCTAATAAAAACATACCGCAAGCAGCACCACATGTCTGCCTCATTCTACCGATACCTCCACCAAATGAAGCTGACATCTTTAAAGCCTGCTCTTCAGTAAACCCATATAAATCGGCATATGCCGCCACAACTGACTGTGCGCAATTAAAGCCGCTTCTAAACAATGAAACTGCTTTTTCTATTCTGTCTTCGTACATAATATGTTACTGGAAACAACCTTTTTAAATATACACTTACTAAATATTTCGCGATAAAATATCTGCCATCAACCGGATCTCATCGCTTCCGATACCATATAATAATAGTTCGTTAGCATCTTCCGATATTTTTTCGTAAATAGTTGCTGCACTTTTATCTGCACCAAACACGTAACGATAACGTTCTATTGCCAAAGGGATATTATGGTTTGCCCATGCCGTATGGGCTGCATTCATATAATCTTCTAAAAGTGGACGATCGTTCAATATACGTTGGTAATAACGCTCTGCCCGATCTTTTTCTTGAATCAAGAACAAACACCACGCAACCGCCTTAGAAGCCTTATGATCCGCCTCATCTAAAAACTCTATTTTATGGAAATAATGTAATGCCTCTTTGTAAGCTTTCAACTGTACCAGACATTTCCCACAATGATAAAGTGTTTGAATATGTTCCGAATCCATCGCCTCAACCATCTTGTAATAAGACAGTGCTTGCTCATAGTTTACTTGCAAATAATAGCACTGTGCCAAATGTGTCAAGACCCATCGCGAGTTTGGCTTCATGATATTCGCCTTTTCATAAGCCTCTATCGCTTGACTGTATTGCCGTTCTTTTTGATAACTGAAGCCTACTTTTTGCCAATTTTCTGCGCTTAATTGATGAACAGACTCCAATACACTGAACACACGTAACGCCATGGAATAAGCCGATTGTTTAACCGCAAAATTGGCGATTTGTTCTAGTGAACCGGTATCTGCCAACAATTCCCTTAAAGGCGGATTATCTACAAAAAGCAGATTCACCTTGAATGGATCTGTTGCCAGACCTTTTGAGGAACATAAATTGAAATAACGATACATATCCTGTATATACTGCCTCCTGACAACCTCAGCACTCAATACACTAGCCTGCCCTAAACGACCGGCCAGCTCTTCTTCAGACATTTGCATATTCCCCATCATCTGTTGCAATTGTTCACGCTGAGATTCGGGTATTTGCATCGCCATAAAACAAAACGAATATTTATCTGAATTACAGAGTGCGTCCGACTGTACGAAAGCCTGTAACAGAGAAGCTCCTTTTTGAGTCTTATCAAATAATTCAACTATACCCGGATGATCCGTCGTAAACGGCAACAACCAATTGGCCGTCTCTCTGAAAAAGGCATAATGCTTCAGATGCGTAAAAGTACCCATATAAACATCTGCACCCTCTGCCTGCAATTCGGCCAATTTTCCCAAATTGCGTTCTATCTCTTTCAATTCTGCATCGTTTTGCTTCCACTCCGGATTCATCTCATTTTTGGAAGTGATCTCATCAATTTCCTCAAATCCAAACTTCGTCGGTTTGAAATGCGGATTCCTCAACATGGTCGGAATGATCTCTTCCTGCATTTTTTTCTGTATCTTCCGTGTTTCCAATGCCAGCAACAATTGCAACTGAAAAGATGTCAAATCCCGCCGACACGAAGGGACACTTTTCAATAAAGACAAACTGGCCAACAAATCCGGATATTGTTTGAAACGTTCATATTGCGTCAACAGAACAAAAACAAAACCAACCAATGCCCTTTGCCGAACCTGTAAATTTTCCTCTTGCCTATACACTTGCATCAAGAACTGTACTTTGCTTGCATCAAACAATTCCAAAGTGGCTAATGTAACCGCACTGACAAAGTAAGCTTTTTCGAACTCAGAAATGAAGGGTGATTGTAATAATGTGGTTGCAACCTCGAACGTATTTTGATTCCATACAGACGAAGCCCATACACTGTGAAAAAGCAAAATTTGGAGTTCTGTACGTTTTACCAATAATGCTTTTTTTTCTTTCTTGTATAATTCTGACTCCGGATTATAGGTAATCAATAATTGTTGCTGTGCATTTTCCTCCAAATCCGACAATATAGACTCAATGGTTCTGTCGTTATTACGCACCAAAGCATAATAGTTCAAACTACTATGCTGGCTGTTGTATTCCCGATGGCATTGATCAGCCAGTTCGTATGCGGAACGAAGAAATGATTGGAACATTTTTATACGTTCGGCATCCTCAACACCATCTGCCATATACCGAAGCATAAAAGCATAAGCATCCGACAAACTATCCAACTGCGTTATTAACGGCCAATTACCAAGAGATTTAATCAGACTTTGCAAAGTCACGATAGCATCTCCTAAGCGATGTTCATTCAAAGCTTCCAAAACATCTTTATGCAGTATCCGAAATGTCCCTGTATCCATGGTTACTATTTTTTATAACGAATAGACGAGCATATAGAATCTATTCTCAATGAATTGGTTAATAAATTACGCTGTTTCAACCACTTGACAGCAATAGCTATTTCCTTTGTTGTAGGTACTGTAAACACCGAATCTCTAGGTAACATAACAGAATCAACCAATTCCGGTATCACATGATAATGTTCTACCAGTATATCACGAACAACATCATCCCTTTTCATGATGCACTTTGCAGCTAACTCATAACCTTTCAAGAAATTTCCTATTTGATTCTTATCTGCTTTATATGCTACAAAAACACCCGTTTTGAGCTTCAATGTATGCGATGTAAATAGAACTTTATTTTCTTCCGCTAAAACAGCCATCTTAGCATAAGGTTGCGGCAAAAAGGCGGCATCAATCTGCCCCTCATTCATCATCTTTTTCCTTAATGACAAATTATTGATTTGTATACGCAACAAGTCTTCTTTCTCTATCTTAGCCAATCCACAAAGTGTATCACTCAAAAAATCAGCAGTCGAATGCCGGTCTATTCCCACCATTCGCTCTTTCATTTGTCCTATCTTTTTCAGCCGTAACCCCTTGTTTGAGACCAATTGCCACTCGTCCTCCACTGCCATAACAACTTGTAGCGGTATACCTCGATAAGCATTGTAAACAGCATGAAACAAATCACTATAAGCAACAGACACAACTCCTTTTGCCGCTGCTGTATCACAGTCCATCGCCGAAGCATACTGTTTGAGCGTAAGATGAAGTCCCAAAGAATCAAATATACCTGTTTTCTCTCCATAATAAACCGGAAGACAAGCTAAAGTCGGCTGTAATGCAATTACCAATGATGCAGAATCTTTACCGGAAGTTGTATGCGTAATCAACGGCTCACGTTTACATCCCACAACCAGAAAACAAGCTATCAATAAACACAAAAAATAGGACTTCATACGAAACGCTGTTTTAACAGAAAAGAAAAGGCAACCGAAAAAGTATGCGGTCGCCTTTTCTTCTTATTTACATTTTTTTATTTAGCTGCATCTGCAATAGCTGCAATACCAGGAAGAACCTTACCTTCAATAGCTTCAAGCAATGCACCGCCACCGGTTGATACATAAGAAACTTTGTCTGCCATACCAAATTTGTTGATACATGCAACAGAGTCACCACCACCAATCAGCGAGAAAGCTCCATTAGCCGTTGCCTCGCAAATAGCTTCAGCCACGGCCTTCGAACCAGCCATAAAGTTCTCCATTTCAAATACACCGGCAGGACCATTCCACAAAATAGTCTTGCTGTTCTTGATAGCCTCTGCAAAAGTTTTCATTGATTCAGGACCGATGTCCATACCTTCCCAACCATCTGGTATTTCGTTTGATGGACAGAATGCGGTATTGCAATCATTCTTAAAATCATCTCCAATCTTAGCATCTGAAGCCAAAATAAGGTTTACACCATTTTCTTTTGCTTTCCGAACAATTGTATTGGCTAAATCCAAGAAATCATTTTCACAAATAGAATTACCAATTTTACCACCAGCAGCTTTCATGAAAGTATACGTCATACCACCAGTCAAAATCAAGTTATCTACCTTGTTCAGTAAGTTTTCGATAATCTCTATTTTTGAAGAAACCTTAGAGCCTCCCATAATAGCTGTAAATGGACGCTGGATATCTGTCATCACTTTTTCTACAGCCTTCACCTCTTTCTCCATCAGGTAACCGAACATTTTGTGATCTGCATCAAAATAGTCAGCGATAATGGCGGTTGAAGCATGTTTACGGTGAGCTGTACCAAAGGCATCATTAATATAAAGATCGGCATACGATGCCAACGTTTTGGTAAACTCTTTTTGTTTTTCTTTCAAAGCCTTCTTGGCTGCAGCTTTCTCCTCATCCGATGCAAATTCGCCACGTGGTTTACCGGTCTCTTCCTCGTAAAAGCGAAGATTCTCCAGCAACAACACTTCACCGCTCTTCAGGGCATCAGCCTGAGCTTTTGCTTTCTGACAATCATCGCAAAATTGTACGGGAACGCCCAACAACTCGCTAACACGACCCTGAATTTGTTTCAGTGAAAATTTCACATCCGGATTTTTCTTTGGACGTCCCATGTGAGACATGATGATCAAAGATCCACCGTCAGCCAATACCTTTTTCAAGGTAGGCAATGCGCCACGAATACGGGTATCGTCTGTTATATTACCGTTTTCATCCAAAGGTACATTGAAGTCTACGCGAACAATAGCCTTTTGTCCTGCAAATTTGCATGTGTCAATAGTCATAATTTATACTTTTAATTAAAAAACAATTTTCATCTATCTTTATTCCTTCTAGGTGTAGGCAAAAATACGAAAATATAAGGGAATAACCATCTTATTCTCCGTTTTTTTCGTTCGTTTGCACACGCACTACAGCTTTACTTCTATTCCTTTTTAAATAATCTTTACATACCATCTTCAATTCGCACGGTTCACAATGTGGCGAACGGGCGGTACATATATAACGTCCATGATGCAACAACCAAAAATGAGCGGAAGCCACTTGGTGTTCCGGAATATGTTTTACCAACTCCTGCTCTACACTATAAGGAGTAGAACAGCTAGCCGGTACCAAACCAAGCCGATGACTCACCCTAAAAACATGTGTATCGACAGCCATTGCTGCTTTTTTAAAAATCAAAGCCTGAATCACATTTGCTGTCTTCCGTCCCACACCGGGAAGTTTGGTCAAATCTTCCATACTTTCAGGAACTTCACCTCCAAAATCACGAACCAACATACGTGCCAACCCCGCCAAATGTTTAGCTTTATTATTGGGATAAGACACACTTCGTATATACTCGAAAATCGTCTCTGGGGTAGCCATTGACATAGCCTCTGCCGTTGGATAATCCTGAAAAAGCCTTGGAGTCACCTGATTAATACGCTTATCGGTACATTGTGCCGACAAGACCACTGCGACCAACAGCTCAAATGGATTTGAATAAGTCAACTCCGTATCATCCGGAGGCATAATACGCTGAAAATAGGAAAGTACCGATTCGTAAAGTTGTTTTTTAGTCATGATGCCGTGTCAATAAAACCATACAAACTTACAAATTAATCCTCATACAAAGCCCCTTCAAAGTATCAATTCATACAACTATTCTCCATTGTCAATAGGTACGAAGAAGATTATTCATATACCACACGAACATTGTCTATCCATAACGTATTACCGATTGACCCTATATAAGCGCCCCCGTGACTGGAGTCAAACTGCAGCACCATATGAGTAGGAGCCTCCTCCGCGTCAGCCCATCCAACTTCTTTCACAGGAACCATCTGTCCTTTACTGTTTTTTGCATATTTCACATCATCGCCGCTAACCAGTCCCATGTAAGGCTGATAGAAATTTTGTTTCGTAAGATCGCCATAATGAATCGGGAAACGGGCATTATCCACCCACCCATTCGTACTTTTGTCAAATCGTACCACCATCGTTCCTACTCGTCGTGCAAAGAGATTTCCGCTGGCATCTTCCCAACGTTTTTGTAGATAACAAACACAATCTGCCATATCAATTCCTTTTACAGTGGTCACCTTACTGAATCCGGTTTGCCTGATACGGTCCGGAGTACCAGCCAGTTTTACTTTATAATCAAAGCAAAGTGCTTTCGGACGTTTCGTAAAACGCATGCCGGCATTAAGTTTACTCATCGGATTCGAAGTTCCCGTTATGGGTTCTAACGTCTCTCCCAGATAAATGGATCCGGCTGCCAACACCTTTATATTAACAATCCCCAGCACTACACATTTTTCTATATGTGTTTCCAATCGGGCACAGAATCCATGTCCGGGACGCGCCTCTTTATATACGGAAGTATTGGTCTTTGTGATACCTGCAACTTTAGCCATCACATTCGACGTACCCCAGGGAGAACCACCCTGACTGGTATATGCATTATTATTGTTCCACGTTGCCGTGGGAGCTATCTCATACAATGTTTTGACATTTCCGCCAATGACACCGCTTTCCTTTACATTTCGCGTTATCCATGCATCCATATTGCCAAACTTGATATACTCGATTGTCTCGTTATTCTGAGCGATGATTTCTCCAGAAATCCCCACGCTCATACAAGCAGCTATCAGTAAACATTTATTATTCATCTTTCAACTGTTTTTGTTTCATCACCTGAAGATCCAACTCACTTAAACACTCATGTAAAGACAATGGATTATTATGATCATTTACATAATGCCGTTCTTTTTCGGTAAACATCTGACTGGTCAACGACAACGAATCATTTCTATAAGGAGTCGATATACCTCCTAATCCCAACAAGGTATGAAATACACAATCACTACCCGTTGATGCCGTCTGATGCAACTCCAGCATCCGCTGCTCTTCTGGATTATGTCTTCGATAGGCATCTGAAGCAAGAGG